>JAJYIL010000156.1 GCA_021790055.1 Bacteroidota bacterium | reverse complement strand
AGAATCTCCACTTATATATAAACTTGAGCAAAACTATCCAAATCCATTTAATCCGACCACAATGATTACTTACGCAATACCAAAAACCAGTCATGTAATTATAAAACTTTATGATTCATTAGGAAGGGAAATAAAAACTTTAGTTAATGAAGAAAAACCGATTGGAAACTACAGTTTAGAACTCAATGTTAATAAGCTTTCAAGCGGAGTGTATTTTTATAGAATGCAAGCAGGAAATTTTATAGCAACTAAAAAAATAATTTTGTTGAAGTAAATACTTGGTCGATAGTAAAAGTTTTAGGAGTACTGTAAATAACAAATTTAGAAAGCTCTAATTATGAAAGCATTTAAATATTTTGTCTTAGGTATAACTATTATCTCAACAATGTTAGCTCGATCGATTGAGTATAAAAATGATCGTTCTTCAATTGAAAAATCCGAAGCAGATTCTTCGCAAATAAACTTTAAGAATTTAGTTGATGATGACGCTTATAAGTTTGACGGTAAAATTTCAAAAAGAGTTTTGGAAAATTATTTGTCTAGAGCTATCACCATACAAAACCTGCTTACTGGTCAGGGCAATCTACAGGATAATATCCGAATGATTAAACACATCGGCGCCAAATTCATTGGACGTGCGCTTTGCTTATGGAATGCGGAAAGAAATTTTTCAAACAATGTCCAACGGGCACGTGAAATAGCTCCGCAGGTACTAGGTGCTGTCCCCGACGTAATTTTAGAAGCGTGTGTTTTTGAAACTGTCAGTCCGCAGGTAAATGAAATTGCGATTCCCGCCCGGATCTTTACCGCTTTTGGTTTGCCTGTAGAAAAGCGGAACTTTCGCTACGATGATATGATTTATCCCGAAGGTCAGCGCCGTCCAATGGGCAGGAACGCCCAGGTGCCGGATGAAAGCCGGCTGGAAACTCAGCTTTGGTTTTATTATCAGGCAATAACCTATATTGATCTCGGCTGCGAAGCCATTCATTTCGGGCAGGTGGAAATTATGAACAAAAACGATCCCGACAACACTCACTGGGCGAATCTGTTTAGTATGGTCCGTGAATACGCAGCAACACACGCACGCCGCCACATGGTCTTGTGCGATGGGCATACTCCGTCGGGCGGTCTGATGCATGACGGCAATCCGCTTTTGGATTTAAACGAATTTCCGCTGCGCATAAAGGAGGTTTCTGACAAGCCCGAAGAGGCTATTTTACAACTGGGATTTTCAGACGGCATTTACAACAAAAGCAAGGGCGGCATTACGGTCAACGGCTGGCAGTGTAAGCATCTGCCTTATCTGGTAGAATTCGACAACTATGGTATGAGCCGGCATCCCGGCAAGCCGAATACACAGCAAGGAGGGTTCGATTGGATTTGGGGCTATGATGAAATAACATGGTTCGCACACCAGAGTAAAGAGTATCGCGACAAGTGGCTGTGGTATGCCTGGAATTGGGTTAAAAAAACAGATCCGAACGGACACCTCGAAATGCCCGGCGAGCGGGTGTGTGCATCGCCGGACATTCACTGGTATTATGCCAACAATCCCAGCCAGGCTGTGCCTGATGGAATGGGCGATGAAGAAACTATTCGTGAAATATGGTCTTCTAAAACTAATTCGAGTAAAAAATGAATAAAAAATTATTATTTGCAACAATTGTTTCTGCGCTCGGGAGCTTTCTATTCGGGTTTGATACTGCCGTCATTTCCGGAACAACAAAATTCATTTCTCATTACTTCAGTTTAAGTGATACAACGCTCGGAATAACAGTTTCAATAGCACTTTGGGGAACAGTGCTTGGTTCAATTATAGTCGGCAAGCCAGGAGACACATACGGAAGACGCTTCATGCTATTCTTATGCGGCGGATTATACTTTTTTTCTGCCATTGGGTGCGCACTTGCAAACGGCTGGTATGTTTTGTTAATATCAAGATTTTTTGGCGGGATTGCGATCGGTGCAGCATCTGTTATGGCGCCGATGTACATCGCTGAAATTTCCCCGGGAAGATTAAGAGGCAGACTTGTTGCCGTAGCTCAATTTAATATTGTACTTGGAATTTTAGTTGCATTCTTTTCAAATTATTTGCTGGTTGATACTGGGGCAGATAACTGGCGGTGGATGTTCGGAGTAATGACAATACCTGCGGCAATATTTTTTAGCCTGCTGTTTTTTGTACCGGAAAGTCCGAGATGGCTCGTTAAGAAGCAAAGAGTTAATGAAGCAAAAGATGTGCTTCAGGCTGTTGGTGCTGAAAATGTTGAGTTGGAATTAAGTGATATTGTTAATTCATTAAAAGAAGAAACCGGTCAAGGGACTACAAATCTTTTCCAGAAAAAATATAATTTTGTTATAATGTGTGCAGTGCTTCTTGCGGTATTCAACCAGCTATCAGGGATAAATGTAATAATGTACTACGCTCCAATGATATTTGAGAAAGCAGGTGCAAGTACAAATTCCGCAATGCTTCAGGCAGTTGCAGTGGGCGTAACAAATATGATATTTACCATTATAGCAATGTTCTTTATCGACAAGTTTGGAAGAAAGACGCTTCTGCTTATAGGCGCAGTTGGAATGTTTTTTTCGCTTGCAGGAGCGGCGTTCCATTATTATGATGAAAATCATTTCGGCAGCTACGGAGTTGTAGTTTTCATTGTGGGGTTTATCGCTTTCTTTGCATTTTCACAAGGCGCAGTTATCTGGGTGTTCCTTGCGGAAATATTTCCGAACAGAGTTAGGTCGAAGGGACAGGCGCTCGGATCTTTTACCCACTGGATTATGAATGCAATAATCGGGCTTATTTTCCCGATTGCTTTAACTTCATTCGGCGGTGGAAATGTTTTTATGTTTTTTGCAGTAATGATGATTCCATTTTTCTTCTTCGTCTGGAAGGTAATGCCTGAGACGAAAGGGAAGTCGCTTGAAGAATTAGAAAAGATTGTGGTGATAGAGTGAAAACTTGAAATAACTAACCTCTTTAATCAGCGTCGACGAAACTATCTTGCCCCTGAAATGCTGATGAATCGCCGTAGCGGACGAATTTATTTATTCCCAGTAGTTTTGTCAGCAGACGGAATTGCGTTCCATAATTTTCAAGCGCGTGGCGGCTTTTTAGTTTCCGCTTGCAGAAATGCCAACGGCATTTATTACGTTTAGGTTGAAGCACGACGCGACCATAAGTGTCGGTTAATGTATTCGTGGCGAGGGAAAAATTAATTGTCTCCGAAGAAGTGACGAAAAAAAATTATACCTGCAAAAATAGATAGCAGCAACGGTGAATGTATAGAGCTTTCTACAATTGCAGGACATAAATATTTAATTAGCACTGAATTTAAAGAATCTAAATAAAATACATGGTTTTTAAAAATATCTTCTACATAAGTCCTTAAAAAAAATATTGAATTATGAAAACAATTAAACTATTTCCGATTTTTGTTTTTTTCGGTTGCTTTGGAATAAATGTATATTCCTCTCCAAAGTCAGTAAACAAGAACGACGCAGTTCCTGGTTATCGAACGGAGTTTAATATTCTCTATTGTACGGTTGATGGGGATAAATTGACATTAAATGCTTTTATACCGGAAAATGCACAAACACCGGCTCCTGCAATGATAGATATACACGGAGGATGGTGGTTCGGTGGGGAGCCGGCAACAACGATCTCCAACGTTTTTTCAAGTAAAGGCATTGCAGTTTTTTCAATTGAATACCGCCTTGGTAAAAACGGAGGATTTCCAGAAAACATACGCGACTGCCGCAACGCTGTTCGCTTTGTAAGAAAAAATGCAAAGCGGTTTAATATCGATCCTGATAGGATTGGATGTATGGGAGGCTCGGCAGGAGCCCATCTGGCATTGATGGTTGCCATGGTGCCCGAAAATTTTAATGACGGTGGAGCGATACCAGACCTAAAAGGGATAAGCGCAAAAGTTTGTAATTGCTTCAGTAATGTTGCGCCTATTGATTTATTAAGATTTTGGAACCAAGGACCGAATGATGTTTTAAAAACACCTAACGGCAAAATTGAATATCGGGGTGCCAATCCTAATATTCCGAACGATTCACGGCCCCGTTTACGGATTCTTTTTCATGGTATTGTTCCGGATACTAAGGAACATAAAGAACTTTATTTAGAGATGAGTCCGATAGATTACGTAAATAAAAACGTTCCCCCGCTTCTTATTTGTGATGGGGAAAAAGATCCAATTGTTCCCGGTCTGGAGGGAAAAGAATTAAATGAAAAATTGCAAAAGGTGGATGCAAGATCGATCTATTGGATAACTCCAGGCGGCGGACATACCGATCCTGGAGGTAAAGGGTTTGATGAGGTTTTAAACAGTTTCCTTGATAGCACCCTTACGATCAATTCTTCGATGAAGCAGGAAGGCGTGACAAGTAAATTTGAATATCCTTTCCAGAATCCTTCTTTATCGTTTAAAGAAAGAGTTAATGATTTGGTAAGCAGGATGACGCTACAGGAAAAAATATCGCAAATGATGAACTCCGCTGCAGCCATTCCGAGGTTAGACGTTCCTGAATATAATTGGTGGAGTGAATGTCTCCATGGAGTAGCTCGTACTGCTTACAGAGTTACAGTTTATCCTCAAGCAATTGCTATGGCTGCTTGTTTTGATCCTGTCTCGATGCACATGATGGGAAGATATACTGCGGAAGAAGGTCGCGCAATTTATAATGCAAGTATTCGTAACAATTCGAGAGATAGATATATCGGTTTAACTTACTGGACGCCAAATATTAATATATTCAGAGACCCTCGTTGGGGAAGAGGACAGGAAACTTACGGCGAAGATCCGTATTTAACGGGTACTATTGGGAAAGCTTTTGTGACAGGTCTGCAAGGGGATAATCCTAAATATCTGGAAGCCGCAGCTTGTGCCAAACATTTTGCAATCCACAGCGGACCTGAACCTTTAAGACATCAATTTGATGTTGAGATATCAGATTATGATCTTTGGGATACTTATCTTCCTGCGTTTCGTGAGCTGGTTATAGATGCTAAGGTTGCGGGTGTTATGTGTGCCTATAACGCATATAAAAATCAGCCATGCTGCGGAAATGATATATTACTTACACACATTTTAAGAAATAAATGGAATTTTCAGGGATACATAACTTCCGATTGCGGCGCTATAAGAGATTTTTATGAAGGACATAAGAGCGATCCGGATGCTGCGCACGCTGCTGCTAGAGCTGTACTTCATGGTACAGATATTAACTGTGGAGACACATACCTTGCTTTGGGTGAAGCTGTAAAGAAAGGATTGATTACTGAAAATAAAATCGATGAATCCGTAAGACGTCTATTCATGATAAGATTTAGATTGGGAATGTTTGATCCGCCAAAGATGGTACTTTATTCTAATATTTCCTTAGATACATTGGAATGTAAGCCACATAAAGATCTTGCTCTCAAATTAGCACATGAGTCTATAGTTCTTCTGAAAAATGAAAATCATTTACTTCCTCTTTCAAAAAAATTGAAAAAAATAGCTATCCTGGGCCCTAATGCAGATAACCGTGTAACGCCGTTGGGTAATTATAATGGTTTTCCAACTAAGCTTATTACACCGTTACAAGGTATTGAGGCTAAGGTGGGAAAAGGAACGAAAATTTTTTACGATCAGGTAACAAGTTTTACCAGCATAGCTGATATGTCCATTAAGTCAGTAATGGATAATATTAAGGACGCAGACGTAATTATTTATATTGGAGGGATCTCACCGACTCTTGAAGGTGAGGAAATGCAAGTAAATCAACTAGGGTTTGATGGTGGTGACCGTACGACAATTCTCTTGCCAAAGGCTCAAACAGAATTCTTGAAAACCTTACAGGCTACTGGTAAACCGGTTATCTTTATTTTGATGTCAGGTAGTGCTGTTGCTATTCCTTGGGAATCAGAGCATATCCCGGCTATAATGTATGCATGGTACGGCGGACAGTCCAGTGGACAGGCTGTTGCTGATGTTTTATTTGGAGATTATAATCCGGCGGGTCGTCTACCGGTAACAGTTTATAGAAGTGATAGCGATTTGCCTCCTTTCCAGGATTATTCAATGGAAAACAGAACTTACCGGTATTTTAATGGGAAGGCTTTATATCCATTCGGATATGGATTAAGCTATACAAACTTTGCTTACGAATGGAAGAATAAACCTCAGAATTCATACACAGTGAATGATACTATAAGTTTCTCGGTAGAAATCAAAAATACCGGGAAGATGGATGGTGATGAGGTTGCCCAAGCATATATTCAGTACCCCGAAGGTCAAAAATTACCATTGAAAGAACTGCGCAATTTCAAAAGAATTAATTTATCCGAAAATCAATCTCAGGTCATATCTATGAAGATTCCAGTAGCGAATCTTGAAAAAATAGACATGGGAAGCGGAAAAATGGAGCTATTTAAGGGCAAGTATAATTTATTTGTAGGCGGTAGTTCTGAAGATCAACGACTTACAACCGGATTTAAAATAAAATGATTTATAATCCTTTTACACATAGCTATAGGATTATAATTAACTGCTTCAAAACTATGAAAAAAATTTTTATACTTTGATGGATTAAGTTCATCTTACTAAGGAACAGCAAACATGAATGATGATAACAACTTAAAACAAATTTTGTTTTTCTTTTTATTAATTGTTTTTTCAACTTCGTTTGTACCGGCACAAAGCGGCAAATCCGTTGCCGCATACGACGTCGTGTGGGATTCTTTGGGAACGAACGAAAATAGTTCAATGCCGTTGGGCAACGGAGACATCGCGCTGAACGCCTGGACGGAACAGAACGGCGATATCGTTTTACTAATTGCGAAATCGGATTCATGGAGCGAAAACGGAGAACTGCTCAAGCTTGGCCGTGTACGCGTCAGCCTAAAACCTAATCCCTAGATC
>JAJYIL010000155.1 GCA_021790055.1 Bacteroidota bacterium | reverse complement strand
CAACAGCTGGCGGAAAAGATGTTGAAAAGATTGCTTCTGCCCTTAGTGAGGTTGAAAAAGTTGTAGCTAAATTTATTTGACTTAGTGTCCTCGCGGCTATTTTCTTTTGCCACAAAATCACCAAGCCACAAATTAGGATTTATCTTGAGCAAGACAAAAATAAAATATGTTTGTTCCAACTGCGGGTACGAATCCTTACGATGGATCGGCAAATGCCCGGGATGCGATAGCTGGAATACCTTTGTAGAAGAGATAATCGAAACGTCCCCGCGCCAAAAATCTTCTTACGAAGGAAGAGTGCCCCTCAAAAAAATAAATGAGATAACGGCAGTTGAAGAAGATAGAATTAAAACCGGCATAAATGAATTCGACCGCGTGCTTGGCGGTGGACTAATGCCCGGCTCGGTAATTCTGCTTGGAGGCGATCCGGGCATCGGTAAATCAACACTCGCCATGCAGGCGGCTTCAAACATAAAGGATAAAGTTCTATACGTAACCGGGGAAGAATCAGAAAAACAAATAAAGCTGCGCGCTTCCAGGTTGAAAATTAAATCCGATGAATTTTATGTCTTATCGGAGACGGACCTGAGCCCGGTAATAAAAGCAATCAATGATTTGAATCCTGCTCTCGTAGTTATCGACTCGATACAAACGATGTACCGCAGCGAGCTTGAAAATTCTCCGGGCACAATCAGTCAGATAAGGGAATGCACTTCACTTCTCCTTGAGGAAGCAAAGAAAAATCATTATTCGGTTATAATTGTCGGGCATGTAACTAAGGAAGGATTTATCGCGGGACCAAAGCTGCTCGAGCATATCGTCGACACAGTAATCCAGTTTGAAGGAGAATCTCATCATTCATTTAGAATTTTACGCTCGCAGAAAAACAGGTTCGGAAGTACAAATGAAATAGGCGTGTTCGAAATGCATGAGGACGGCTTATCCGAAGTGAAAAACCCAAGTGAGCTTTTTCTAAGCGAGCGCGAGAAGGAATCTTCCGGCTCGGTTGTAACTGCGAGCATTGAAGGAACACGTCCTATTTTGATAGAGGTGCAAGCGCTGGTTACGCCTTCAAACTACGGCAATCCGCAAAGAGTAACAACCGGGTTTGACCAGAGAAGATTATCAATTCTTCTTGCCGTGCTGGAGAAGAGAGGAAGCTTCAGGCTTTCTGCAAACAACGTCTTTCTTAACATGGCTGGCGGTGTTAAGATAGACGAGCCTGCCGTTGATCTTGCAGTTTGCTGCAGTGTAGCATCAAGCCTGCTGGATAAGACAGCAAATAATAGCTGTGTAGTTGTAGGAGAGGTAGGCTTAGGTGGCGAGATAAGAACCGTCAGCCAGATTGAAAAACGAATCCAAGAATCCCAAAGGCTCGGCTTCAAAAAGATAATCATTCCTCAAAACAATCTAAAAGGGTTAAATCAAAACGGCGGAATAAAAGTTTTTCCCGCATCAAATTTATCCTCTGCCATCGACGAAGTCTTCAAATAATTGCATTTAAAAAAATGTAAACCTTGTATACAATTACTTATATAAAAGCCTTACCGGAGCCTTCTACAAGCCCTTCCGATGCGTGTTAAAGGATACAATATTATGGTTATAGATTCACAAATTATTTTGTTTTAAATTTGAATAATGCTATTTTTCTTTGCGGTTTATAGCCGTGTAGTTATTTTCAATCATATTAGAGGTAAGTTAGTGAGTACTAAGCTCTTTGTGGGGTCGCTCCCATGGGCAGTGAACGACGATGCTCTGAAGGCTGCATTTGAAGCACATGGCAAAGTTGTTTCTGCTAAAGTTGTTACCGATCGTCAGACCGGTAGATCAAGAGGATTTGGATTCGTTGAAATGGAAACCGAATCTGAAGCTTCAACCGCTATCCAGGCTCTCAATGGTACCGAACTCAAAGGTCGCAATATCATTGTCAGTGAGGCTAAGCCGAAAGCTAAAGAATAATTTTTAAACTTTAGTTCTCGATCCCGACTTACGTCGGGATTTATTTTTTTAAACCGTGCCGTAATCACTCCACCCCAATTTTCTTTTCTTTTAATAAAAGCTTTCAATCTAAAAGATGAAAAAGCCTTATGTTTACAAATCAAATTTTTATCTACAAGATGTCAATCGACTTATGCTCAATGCCGTGCTGAACAAATATTTCCAACTTTCTAATTTCAAGGAAGATGAGAGGAAGAGCCTTGTTCATAATTTATTGATGCACATAGGTGACGGCTCAACCTTTCTTTTCGCAATGAACTTCGTCTCCGTAAATTTAATTATGCCTGTTTTTGTGGAAAGGGCTGGCGGAAATGCGATTGCAATAGGAAGCGTGCCGGTTTTATGGAACTTAGGAATGAACATACCGCAATACTTCTTATCGGGTATTTTTAAAGATAAGAAGCTTATTAAGCCGACTGTTGTAAAGTGGGGGCTTATCAATAGATCGATGTTCCTTCTTATTTCGATTTTTTCTTTCTTTGTGCTGGGAAGACTAACAAAGCAGACGGCAGTTATCGTACTATTGCTTTTAATCTCATTCACTTCAATCTCAGGTAGTGTAGGCGTTCCTACATGGTACACACTCTTTTCAAAGACTACACCCGTCAAGCTGCGCGGCAGGCTTCAATCGGTACGCCAGTTTTTCGGATCATTTCTTGGCATGCTTGCCGGCTCGTTTATAATAATTGTCCTGTCTTCAATACCATTCCCGGAGAACTTCGGCACATTGTTTTTAATTTGTTACTTGATGATGATGGTTTCGTTCAACTTTCTAAGAAGGGTAAACGAACCGGCAACCAGAATGCAGGAAAAAATTGAGATAAAGCCGATTGATAGATTATCTCACGCCAAATTGATTTTAAAAGAAAATAAGAACTTCAAAAATTTCCTGGTGTCGGACGCATTATATTTTGTGTCGATTACTGTATTTGCATTCTATGTAGTTTACGGAATAAAGAAGTTTGGTTTACCAACCTCATATGCCGGGACTTTCACTATTATTCATACGTTAAGTATGATAGCGGCAAACATAATATTCGGCATTACCGGCGACATCTTCGGACATAAATTCAATTTGTTCTTTTTAACATTTTCTTCTATGGCGGCAAGCTTGTTAGCCGTTATCTCCGGCAGCGCCTTAGTTTTTGGATTAGTATTTTTCTTTACAGGCTGTGTTACCGTAATCCAGGGAATCTCGAGGCTTGCTTTTATAGTTGAAATTTGCGGCGAGCATGAGCGCCCGTTTGTAATCTCCCTTTTAAATTCGATTACCGCGCCGACTTTGCTATTTGGGCTTATCAGCGGCATCTTAATTTCCTTGTTAAACTATGAATTTGTATTTCTTCTTAACGCAGTAATTGCTGCAACCGCTGGCATCTGGATTTTATTTAAATTGAAAGAACCGCGCCGTGTTAGGCTCAAGTAAATCTCTAATACTTAAAAAAGATTTCGCTTTACATTTAGCGGAAGTTGAGCTTAATTTACGTTAAGCTTAAGTGAATTTATCCCTAAGTTGAAAGTAAATAAGAATTAGCGGAGGTACCCGGTGACTGAAGAAAAGAAAAAATTATTGCCGAGCATAATAATGCCTCTTAGCTTTATTCTGCTGCTCTGGCTTATCCAGCTTGCACAAGAATTACTTAATATAAATCTCGTAACGCTTGGAGTTTATCCGAGAAGAATTTCCGGTCTTATTGGAATCGTAACAGCGCCTCTTATCCATGCCGGGTTCGGTCATCTATTTTCAAACACGCTGCCGCTTTTATTCTTAGGCTCCGGTATGCTTTACTTTTATCCAAATTCCGCTTTAAAGATTTTCGGGCTGGTATATTTTGTTCCCGGAATTTTCGTCTGGATTTTCGCAAGGCCTGCCTATCATATCGGTGCAAGCGGTATGGTTTACGGCTTTGTTTCGTTCTTGTTTTTCAGCGGACTAATAAGAAGAGACACCCGCTCAATTGCATTGGCGTTGATAGTTACTTTTCTTTACGGAAGCATCATCTGGGGAATCCTCCCGGTGAACAACGGCATTTCATGGGAGTATCATCTGTTCGGCTCTTTAACCGGCATTGCCTGTGCCTTCATCTACCGCAAAGCTGACCCTTATAAAAAATACGAATGGGAGGACGAGGAGGATGAAGATAATGGTCACCTTGAAATTTCACACGATAGAAATCTTCCGCTTAACTGAATCCCAAAAATTGGAGTATTTGAGTGATGGATTCCTACTTGTTCAAATTTAAGAATTCATCTCTCAGATTCTCGATGCTGGATATTACCCCATCGAGTGTCCAATATCAAGTTACCGAGTATTTGTTGAACAGAATTTCAAAAACCCTTGGCTGGAGTATTGGAATAATTGAGAAGCTAAGTTATGCTATACCCAATATTCCAATGTTCCATAGCTCCCTTGTTTATAATCAGTAAATGAAGTGTTTGATCGGCTCGCCTTTCATTTCCAATTCTGTCATCGCTTCTAAGCCTATCTGCAGATGGAGCCTGGAAAACTTTTCGGTAACCTTTTTATCCGATGCTTCCGTCTTTATTCCTTCGGGGATCAAGGGCATATCGGAAACAAGAAGTAATGCGCCGCGCGGAATTTGATTTACAAGCCCGACAATGAACAAAGTCGCCGTTTCCATATCAATACCAATCGTATATAGTGTCTTTAAGTATTTTCTGAAACTTTCATCCCATTCCCACACTCTCCTGTTGGTTGTATAAATAACGCCGGTGCGGTATTCCTGTTTGTGGCGAATAATCTTTTCCGATACAAACTTATGAAGCTTGAATGAAGGCAGTGCCGGCACTTCCCTTGGGACATAATCGTTGCTTGTCCCCTCGCCTCTTATTGCCGCAATTGGAAGAATGAAGTGACCGATCTCAGTTGAAGATTTTAATCCGCCGCATTTACCAAGGAACAAAACTCCTTTCGGCTTTTTCGCTACAAGCAAATCCATAATTGTTGCAGCGTTCGCAGAGCCGATTCCGAAATTTATAATTGTTAATCCATTTGAGTTGGTAGCGGTTTGCATCGGTCTTCCTTCGCCTTTTATATCGCAATGGAACTGCACGGCAAAGTCTGCAAGATAATTATCGAAGTTTGTCAATAAGATATAATCGCCGAAGTCATCTAATTTGGTACCTGTATAGCGAGGCAGCCAGTTCTTTGCTATGTCAAGCTTGGTCTTCATGCTATTTAAAATTTTTATTTTTATTAAAACTAATATAGAAAAATTATGCTTATTACGGTTTTAATCTTTTCATACATACCTTATTTTTTTGTATCCCGCGTTATCATAATCTTAATCTTTCTCTTACCCGGGTTCAATCAGATTATGATTAATAGTAATAGCAAGATTAAGTAATATGCAGAGCTTTCCTTGTAGTTAGTCCATAAAATTTTATAGGAATCTCACACGTACTTGTTATGTTTAATCATAACTTTTAGGAAGAATGAGATTTTTCCGAATGACTTTGCACAGAAGGGTGCACAATGGTGGCCCAATTATCAGCTTCATCTTATCGGAGGAGGAATGACCTTTGTAGCCGTTAAAGAATGGTATGAACAGCATAATTTTCCGGATCCTGAAATTATGTCAATAGCTACGATGGCAACTTATCATCTGATGAATGAGTTTGTTGAAAACGGCACTTATGTCGTAGATAATGAAACTCCGATACCAGACATCTATGTATTCGATATCGGCGGCATTGTTTTGTTCAGCCTCAAAGGAGTGGATAAATTTTTCAGCGAAGAGCTAAACCTTGCGGATTGGTCTCTTCAGCCTTCCTTTGATTTGTGTGAAACGACTCTTCAAAACAACGGACAATACTTTTCAATCAAATGGAAGCTGCCCTTCTCAAGTTCCTGGCAATTCTTTTATTACTTCGGGATAAACGGGCTTACCGGGCTTTCTTATAAATTCAAGGATGGTGATGCAATTTCATTTGAAGCAAGCTTGTGTGCAAAGCAGCTGGTTACTATCAATCAGTCGGTAAATCAAAAGACGATTCAAAAATGTCTTCGTTGTTTGCAAGCGGATTAACGAATAGATTTGAATATTTATCCGGGCATAATAAAAATTGGTTCTTTCTCTCCCGGCTTATGGATGGTAATGCGGGGTAGTGGCAGGATGATGTTCGGAATTTCAACCATTTGGACACCGGGGTTAGTGGTTGCAAAATGATCCTTAATATCTAATGTCACTAATCCTATATTTCTAGTATTGGGGATATGGTATAAGGGTATACGGTATAGGGCCGACCTATTTACCTTATACCCTTATACCTTAGTTCTATTTCAGAAGGACCATCTTCTTAGTCTGAACAAAGCTGCCTGCCGAAATTCTATAAAAGTAAATTCCGCTTGCCAGGCTGGAAGCATTAAAATTAATAGAATGATTCCCGGCTGAATAATTCTCATCTGCAGCAATTGCAACCTGCTGACCAAGCTGGTTGTATATTACAATCCTAACTCTTCCTGCCGTCGGCAATTCAAAATTAATTGTTGTTGATGGATTAAAAGGATTTGGATAATTCTGAGCTAAGGAAAATTCCTTTGGATACAAAGTTACTTCCTTTTTAACACCGGTAGTAATAAAAGATACATATGCACGAATCAAGTAGAGAAAAATATTGCCGGGCATATTCTTTACAGAATAATAAAGCCATCCGGGAGGATTATTAGTTGAGGCATATGAAAAGCTATGATAAGAGCCCGATGATGGATAATAGGTTACCATTACTCTATTAGTAGCAGGATAAGCGGCTCCTATGGGAAATTCTACTATGAATGAATTGCTCGCATCTATATTAAGTGAATGTAAATCAATATTAATCCAATTTGGATATGGTTGAGTATATGGATAAGTTCCATTGGAATCTATTACAGCCGGCGGCTGCGAGAGAGTCGGAACAGCTGAGAGTGATGCGAGCTTTTCACCACCTAATTGCGATGATAAACCAACATATGAATAGAGATTCCC
>JAJYIL010000154.1 GCA_021790055.1 Bacteroidota bacterium | reverse complement strand
TAGGAGACAAGTCAGGAGAAATACTCTCGGTTATCAGATCAATTGCAGGCATTTAATAATATAAGATATTTATCCAATCAAATAAATTTTTCCTTAATCTTTCTCTTACCCGAATTGTTTCATGATTAAGGAAAGCAAATTCGATTAAGATAAAGACTACGATTAAGATTAAGATAATGAGCAAGATTACGATTAAGATTAAGAGAAAGATTGAGAAATTTATTAAACAGAAGTATTAGCGGTGTAATCCAGTCTTCCATCAACAATCCTTGCCGGCTGGGTGTAGGGATGTTCTTCAGATTTATTGAGTGAAATTATGTGGATTACTTTCCACCCTTGCAACTTAAGAAAATCAGAAATCATCGAGCGGTGGCATCTCCACCACAAAGCCTCAGCACACATTATTGCAGTCCGCTTTTTTGCTGCAATCACAGTCAGTTCTTTTATCCCAAAATAAAATTCATCAGTCTCCATGTAATCAGCGTAACCGCGGAATGCCGGATGACGCCATGCCGTATTCTTCGAATCTTTTCTGACTTTCCTTCTGCCGCCGAGTTGAAGAAGATGGATATAACTGATTGAATTATCCGGAAGAGATTTCTCTAAATTCTCTTTGTTGAATTGTGGAAATCTATTCGAGCCGGGCAGACTTCTTACATCAACAAGAATTTCTATGTCGAAAGATTTTAGCATCAGGGTAAACTCATCAACCGGATGAGTTGAATGCCCTATCGTCCAGATTGTTTTTCCTTTAAACATTTCTTATCAGCAAAGAAATACTATTTTACATGTTACTTAGTCCACCTTGGTTCCGACATAGCAAATTTCGAAATAATATCTCTTATAAATTGAACATTGAGTGTTGAGAATTGATCATTGAGAATTTTCCCGCATTGAGGTCTCTTTACAAAATGTTCAATTTTCAATATTAAGTGTTTCAGACATTCTTAATCTTCGAAACGTAATCACCTACAGGATTATGAAAGCCGACAGCGAACCGGTTCCATCCGTTTATAGCGACTATTGCAATTGTAAGCTCAGCTATTTCCTGCGGAGAAAAGAGACTTTCAACTTCACTATAAACTGAATCCGATGCACCCTTCTCAGAGATTTGAGTAAGAGACTCACACCAGGCAAGAGCTGCTCTTTCACGGGGCAAATAAAACGGAGCTTCCCTCCAGGCGGCAACCACGTGAAGCCTCTGCGGACTTTCACCGAGTGCAATCGCATCCTTGGTATGCATATCAAGACAGTATGCACAGCCGTTAATTTGCGAAGCTCTAATCTTTACTAATTCAAGAAGCTTATGATCTAAATTGCTCTTATCAACCACATGCTGCAAATCCAGCATAGCCTTCATTCCATCTGGCGAAATTTTTCTCCAATCTAAACGCATTAAATTTTCCTTTCTGTATTTTAATTCTTATTTAGAAATTCTCTTAAAACGTATTGAAGTATTCCGCCGTTTCGGTAATACTCTACCTCAATCTGTGAATCGAGCCTTGCTACAGCATTGAACTCCTTAAGTGTATTTCCATTTTTCTTTACTGTTACTTTGACTTTTTTATTCGGATGAAGACCATCTAAATCTAAAATATCAAAAGACTCATCTCCAGTTAACGATAATGTACTGATGTTTTCACCGCTTTCAAATTGAAGCGGCAGAACTCCCATCCCGACAAGATTACTGCGGTGAATCCTTTCAAAGCTTTCGGCAATAATTGCACGAACACCTAAAAGCGAGACGCCTTTTGCTGCCCAATCTCTTGAAGACCCGCTGCCGTATTCTTTACCGGCAAGAATAATCAACGGAATTTTATTCTCTTCATACTTCATAGCCGCATCAAACACAGTCATTACTTCTCCGGTTGACTGGTAAACCGTCCAGCTGCCTTCTTTGTCTGCCAATTGATTCTTGAGCCTGACATTGGCAAAGGTTCCTCTTACCATTACTTCATGATTTCCTCTTCTGGAGCCGTAAGAATTGAACTCCTTCTTTTCAATTCCAAGAGACTTCAGATATTTACCCGCAGGCGAATCTTCAGCAATAGCTCCTGCCGGTGAAATATGATCGGTCGTTATAGAATCGCCGAGCTTTAACAAAACTCTCGCCGAAGAAATACCGGAAATTTTTTCCGGCGAGGGAGAAATATTCTTAAAGAAAGGAGCTTCTTTTATATAAGATGATTTTGAATCCCAATTATAAATTTCACTTTTAGATGACTTAAGTGAATTCCATTCATCATCGCCTTTGAAGATGCTTTTGTAATTGTTCTTGTAATCTTTCGAATCGAGCACTTGGCGCATAAGCTTTTGAATATCTTCCGAAACAGGAAAGATATCCTTTAAGAACACCGGCTGAAAGTTCGGGTCGAAACCGAGCGGCTCATTATAAAAATCAATATCAATCCTTCCGGCAAGAGCATAAGCTACAACAAGGATAGGCGACATAAGAAAATTCATCTTTACCAGCGGATGAATCCTTGCTTCAAAATTTCTATTGCCGGAAAGTACCGAAGCGGTAACAAGCTTGTTATCAACTACCGCCTGGTGAATGTGAGCAGGCAATTGGCCGCTGTTACCGATGCATGTGGTACACCCGTAACCGACTACATGAAATCCAAGCGCTTCAAAGAACGGAATCAAGTCGGCTTTCTCAAAATATTCGGTGACAACTCTTGAACCCGGCGCTAAGCTTGTCTTGACCCACGGCTTTGTTCTCAACCCTTTTTCAACAGCATTTTTTGCTATCAATCCTGCGCCGATCATAACACTTGGATTTGAGGTATTGGTGCAGCTTGTTATAGCGGCAATAACAACTGAGCCGTCGCTTAAGATGAACTCATTGCCATCTACTTTTATTTTTACGCTCTTCAAATCGTTCTTCGCTTTTTGAACCGTCTCAATTTCAACTTCAGCGGCAACAAGAGTATCTGAATTTTGAACCGGTACGTTTTCTTCGAGATGACCGCCTTCATTCATCCACCTGCCTTCAGCACGGTCTTCTATAGAAACATATTCTCTCTCAAAGCTGGTTTTCAGAATCTCGATGAACTTTGTCTTTACTTTATCAAGTGGAATTTTATCCTGCGGTCTTTTAGGTCCGGCAATGGATGGAACGACGTCTTCCAGCTTCAGATTCAGGACATGAGAATATTTTATTGAATCTTCGTTCTCTCTCCATAATAAATTTGTCTTCAAATATTTTTCGACCGTATCGATATGCTTCTGGGGTCTGCCTGTTATTCTTAAATATTCCAGAGTTTTATCATCAGGAGGGAAATAAGTTACCGTGCATCCGAATTCAGGCGACATATTTGAAATTGTAGCACGGTCGGGAACAGTCAGGCTTTCCAATCCGTCTCCGAAGACTTCGACAAACTTACCAACGACTCCGTGCTTTCTTAACAGTTCTGCGATTGATAAAACGAGATCGGTTGAAGTTGTCCCTTCGCGTAAATTGCCTGTAACCTTCAAGCCGATTACTTCGGGAAGCATAATATAAATAGGCTGCCCAAGCATTGCCGCCTCGGCTTCAATGCCTCCAACTCCCCAGCCTACAACTCCGATTCCATTTACCATCGGAGTATGCGAATCGGTGCCAACCAAAGTGTCCGGGAAAATATATCCGTTTCTTACGCTAACCACACTTGCCAGGTATTCGAGATTAACCTGATGGCATATTCCCATACCGGGAGGCAGCACTCTAAAATTTTTAAAGGAAGAATTCGCCCATTTCAGCAAAGAATATCTCTCGCTGTTCCGGTGATATTCCATGTCAACATTTTTTTGATAGGCATAAGTAGTACCGAAGAAATCTACCTGCACCGAATGGTCTATAATCAGATCCACAGGTATCTGCGGATTTATCTTTTCAGAGTTCTTCCCTTTCCGCGCAACCTCCGATCTGATTGAAGCAATATCAACAACTGAAGGTACGCCTGTGAAATCCTGCATTAAAACTCTTGCAGGCAGATAAGGAATTTCTTTTAATGCAGGCGCAGGCTTCCAATTTCGGATCGTTTCAAAATGCTCTTCGTTAACACTGAATCCGTTAAAGTTCCGCATGATATTTTCAAGCAGAATCCGGATGGAGAAAGGCAATCTGCTAATATTGCTGCCTTTTTTCTCAAGCTCTTTCAGGCTGAAATATTTTACGCGCTCAGACGCAAAGGTAAATGTCTTCACATACTGTGAGACAATCTCAGGTTTTTTGGTTTGTAATTTCGCAGGCATATCTACATCATCCTATAATTTTGAAGATAGCTCAAATATATGTTAAAATAGATTTTGGATAAATGAGGCAATTAACTCTTGTTAAAAAGCAGAAACCTTCTCAATCTGCACTTCCCATTCATTCGGACCGTCCTCGAACAATGCCCAGTAAAAATTTCCGCGTTCTCTGGAAAGCAGTTCGTAATACAGCTTTTGGGGATTCGAATCCGTTATCAAAAGAATAGCTTGTCCATCTTTGATCGACTTAAAATTTTTCTCAATCTTTTCGTAATCAAGACTGCAGTGTTTACCTCTGCAGTCAATCAGCATATTACTTTTATTCATGTCTGCATAATCCTTTCATAGCCATAAACTTCACTAAAAATATTCCTGGCAATTTGACTTTCCTGCTTTTGTGTAATAGAATTAACCGATGAGACTAATGAGTCGGTATCCAATCTTTTGATTACATTATCCCTGAACAGGTATACAAACGGCAGTTCAGTTTCTCTCATGAAATCATAAACTGTTAATGACTCTGCTTTACCGGTACGTCTAATATCCCCTTGTATAAATTGATAATAATTTTGATTGGTTATATCCACAGCTATAAACCTGAAATGAATTTCATCGTCATCAAAAAAAACCTTTCTGTTTATCAGATCAACTTTTGTAGCCGTACCCCGGTGATATTCCAGATTCTTTTTTAAACGATCATTCGGAGTCTTCTCTTTTAAGTCGCTTGAAAAAAGCCTGAGTGCAAGGTGGTACCTTATGTTGAAGTTATTGCTGATTAAATGGATTTTAACATTGTAATGATTCTTAAAAAGCCTGCTCAGTTTAAGAGCGGCGGCAATACCGGTTCCATTGTTTCCGAGGATAATAATATTTTTATAAAACTCGTCTACAATCAATTTTAAATTCAACCTCACTTTCATTATGTTCATAGACGTAAAAATACTTCGGTAGCAGCCTATGAAATAAATCATTGAAATATTTCCTGGCAATGATATGATCGTTGCCTCTATACATATCGAGCATAAAGTCATCCAGGAATCTTTTTACCTGAAGCTCAAATTCATTATGAAAATTATTTTCTACTTCCATATCTGCACCATAATTTATAATTTATTTAAAACCATTTTTAGGATGAAGACTAAACATTAAAGTTTGTCATCCTACGCAAAATCAAAGCAGCCTTTACCATGTTTTTCAACGACTCTTCGGTCTCAAGCCATTTACGGGTCTTAAGTCCGCAGTCCGGATTTACCCATAAGTTTTGAACCGGCAGCAAAGCCGAAGCTTTCTTCAGGAGGCTAAGCATTTCATCTACAGTCGGAACACGCGGCGAATGAATGTCATATACTCCGGGTCCGATTTCATTTGGATATTTGAAATTGGCGAAGGCACCGAGCAGTTCCATTTGAGAGCGCGAGGTTTCGATGGTAATTACATCGGCATCCAAATCTGCAATTGATTTGATAATATCATTAAACTCGCTGTAGCACATGTGGGTATGAATCTGTGTTTCATCCTGCACACCTGCCGACGCGACACGAAAAGCTTTAACAGCCCAGTCAAGATATTCTTGCCAATCTTGTTTCCTCAAAGGTAAGCCTTCCCGGAAAGCCGGCTCGTCAATCTGGATAATTTGTATTCCAGCCTTTTCCAGAGCCAGTACCTCATCTCTTATGGCAAGGGTAATCAGCATCGCAGTTTCTGAACGGGGCTGATCGTCGCGGATAAATGACCACTGAAGAATAGTTACCGGTCCGGTCAGCATTCCTTTAACCGGTTTTTGTGTTTTAGATTGAGCAAACTTCGACCATTTCACAGTCATATCTTTCGATCTGCTAACATCGCCGTATATAACCGGCGGCTTTACGCAGCGGCTGCCGTAACTCTGCACCCAGCCGTTTGATGTAAACGCAAAGCCTTCGAGCATCTCGCCAAAATATTCAACCATATCGTTGCGCTCGAACTCACCGTGCACTAAAACATCTAATCCAGCTTCATCCTGCCAGTAGATTACGGATTCGATGGCAGCTTTAATATCATTTTCATATTGTTCCGAGGTTAACTCTCCCTTTTTAAGTTTATTTCTTAAACGCCTGATGTCATCTGTTTGAGGGAAAGAACCGATAGTAGTAGTTGGAAAAAGCGGAAGAGAGATTTTTGCTCTTTGCTTTTTTTGCCGCTCGGCAAAGCTGCTTTTCCTTGCAAAATCATTTTTAGATACAGCCGCAGTATTTTGCTTTACAATTTCATTATGAATTAAAGATGAAAGCTCACGGCTTTTTTTCGCTGCCTTATTCTTCGTCAGAAGGCTATCGTCTTTGTTTTCAATAATCCGGTAAATCTCATTTATCTCATTCAGCTTTTGCTTTGAGAAAGCCAGCCAGTTCTTTATTTCGGGATCAAGCTTATCTTCATAATCCAGATCAACCGGAACGTGCAGCAGCGATGAAGAAGGAGCAATCATTACCCGCTCTCTTCCCAATTTATTTATCGCCTGCTTTATAAGTTTAATTGATCTACTGTAATCATTCTTCCAGATGTTTCTTCCGTTAATTACTCCTAACGAAAGGACCATCTCTTTAGGGACAATAGGTAATATTTCATTTAACTGCTGAGGCGCATTAACAAGGTCTAAATGTAGTGCCGAAACCGGAAGAGAGGATGCCAGTGCAATGTTGTTTCCCAAACTTTCAAAATAAGATGCAATTAAAAATTTTATTTGCGGGAATTGCCTGCTTAATTTACCGTATGCGTTTATATATGCTTCCTTTTGCCGATATGCTAAGTCGGTAACTAGGAATGGCTCATCCAATTGGATCCAATCTGCGCCATTCTTTTC
>JAJYIL010000153.1 GCA_021790055.1 Bacteroidota bacterium | reverse complement strand
TTCGTTAGTTTTAATATTGTTTACGGCTTTTTGTAATGTAGTGTTTCTTTGTAAAGCAATATTTAAGGCATCTTTTAAGGTAAGTTCTTTTTGCCCATAAGTAAAAGCGGACAACATTGAAACAATCAGTAGCCCCAGGAAAACTCGCATTATCAACTCCAGTTTTATTTTTAATTTTTTATTAGACAACTCAAAATTGAAAAAGGTATCATTCTTATTAAAAATTCTTGTACAAAAATATGGAATCTCCGAATAAGTTCGGCAACTTATTTACAAGCGGCGGGATAATTAAATGAGCGGTAATTTCAATACAAATTAGATTAGCTTGTCTTTTATCTCCATTAAGTATTTATAAGCCTCTTCATAGTTGTTCCCGATCTTACCGTCAAGTATCGCCTCTTCAATTGCAGATTTTAACTCACCGACTTTCTTTGACGGAGGAATGTTGCATACTTTCATTATCTCATCACCTCTTACAGGCGATTGGAAAGCACGCAACTTATCTTTCTCTTCTACCTCCCAGACTTTCTTCATTACTTTTTCATAGTTCTCAAGATATCTATTCACCTTATCCTGGTTTTTGCTTGTAATATCCGCGCGGCATAAGGTGATTAAATCTTCCAGGTCTTCGCCTGCCGATACAATCAGCCTCCTTATTGCGGAATCTGTTACTTCTTCCTTTGCCAAAGCAATAGGTCTTAAATGAAGTCTTACCAGCTTTTCGACATATTCAAGCTTAGTAAAAGGAAGCTTAAGCTTTTTGAAGATTGATTTCATCATTCTCGCGCCAAGCTCCTCATGACCGTGGAATGTCCAGCCGGTTCCTTCAACAAACTTTTTTGTTTGCGGCTTTGCAATGTCATGCATCAGCGCTGCAAACCGGAGCCAAACATTGCCGGATACATTAGCAATATTATCAACCACCTGGCATGTATGAAGAAAAACATCTTTATGATGAAAATCTTTCCTTTGGTCTACGCCAAATAGCTTTGCGACTTCCGGGAAAACAATTTCCATTACGCCAGAATAATAAAGAAGCTTCAACCCTATGGATGGCTTAGGTGAAGATAAAATCTTTAAGAACTCATCCGTTATTCTTTCCTGAGAAACAATCTTTAGTCGTTCCCTCAGCTTTCCTGCAGCGGCATTGATCGATTCATCAACATTGAAATTAAGCTGTGAAGCAAACCTGTATGCTCGCATTATTCTCAGCGGATCGTCATCAAATGTAATTAGAGGATCAAGCGGCGTTTTAATTATCCGGCTTTGAATGTCATGCACGCCGTTGTATTTATCTATCAGCTCTCCGAAATTTTTTTTGTTCAAGGAGACTGCAAGCGTGTTGATTGTAAAATCTCTTCTTGAAATATCCTCATCAAATGATGCTGCTTTTACATCCGGCTTGCGGCTGCCTCTTTCATAGGATTCTTTTCTTGCGCCGACAAACTCAAGATCAAAGTCATGATACCTGAAATGTGCAGTTCCGAAATTTTTAAAGATTGAAATTTGATTTACACCCAAAGTATTTGCAAGCATTGCTGCGAAGTCAGTTCCGCTTCCTGTTACAAGAAAATCAATCTCATTTCTTTGCCTGCCTAAAATCAAGTCCCGTATGAAGCCGCCGACAGCGTAAAGCTCTACCTTCATTTCTTCTGCACCAGCAGATGCAGTTTGAATGAAGCCGTATTTACCTAACTCTTCTTTGAAATTTATTTCCATCTAATCTTATTCAAAATATCCCGGTGAAGGTAAAACCAGTTTGTCTTATAATAGTTTTCTTTAAGCATACTTTCAAAATTATCATCACCTTTGAACCTCAATGCAAGGGCAGCCATCTTGCGTGCGTTGTAAAAGTCAAGATGCGCAAGCATGTAATTAGAAAGCCTATACATTGCATAGCTGCTTGCAAAATCAGTCACATCGATTTTCTTCCGGAAAGTTGAAATGAACAAGTCATAATTTTCGTTAAATGAATCTGCAAGGTCAATCATTACCGGGATCGAATAGAAATTGTAATTGGCAGAATTAAATTCTTTTAAAATAAAGAATTTATCGAAGTCGTTACCTTCCAGGTAATGCGCCAGTAAAGAGTCCGGCGTCATCAAATCCCGCCGTAAGCTTGCGAGATAAAAATACGTCCGGCTTGGATCCTGCAGAATCAAATTTCCATAAATTGAATCCGCATCGGCGAAATTGCCGTCTAAAGAATACAAGTCTCCAAGCTTTAATTCCAGACTATAAAAATACGCAGAATTCTCGAATTGATTTATATTTTCACTTAAGAAATTTACTGCCTCTTTTAACGAGTCCGTTTTCTGGAGGCAGCTTGCATACCCGATTATTGCTGCGTAATTGTTGGAAGCGTTCAAAGCCTCCCTGAAAAGCCTTTCGGCTTCATCATAATCTTTAATGCCGAAATAATACCACGCTTTTCGGATTCTATCTTCGACAAAGCGCGGACACTTTTTATAGAATATCGAGCTCCTGCCGAAGTAGTAGGTTGCCTCATCTTTTTTCTCTGAGATTGCCGAATCGGCTAAAGTCGAATAGTATCTCTTCAACATTTCTTTTAATGATGTTCCATAAGATGTGTAAAAGTTTCCGCTCTTATAAAAATTTTTGAACTTACTAATACCAAATGATTTAATTAGAAAGCTTGCAAATGATCCGGCATAAATATATGAATATGACGAAGCTTGAGTGTAAAAGCTAAGACTGTTATAAAAGCTATTAAGATCGAGCTTATAACCGTTGTTGAATGCCAATGAAGCCATATAATCAATGCTGTTCCCGTCATACACCGGGTCAGCAGCTACGGCAATTCCTTCAATTAAATAAGGATTGAGCCCGGCTGCCACTTTGAATAAGCCTGAACCAAATACTGAAGAATAACAATGTGCAATCTCGTGTTTCAAGGTTGAATTATAGTCGGTATAAGTTATGAAGTCGCAGTTCATCCACGGCTTGGCAACATCGGCATTGGCTGTTCCGAATAGATTTTTCTTTTGTTGGTTGCTGCGGAAAAGATAGGAATTTATTTTTCCAGGATAATCATAGCCGAAAAACCTTTTCAATTCGGAATAATCGAATTCATGATAGACTGCAATTGCTTTTACAAGCTTTGTATCAAGCTCCGGCGGGTAATGAATGATGAAGTGTTCTGTAACTGCAGTTTCAGATAATTCGGAATCCAATCTTCTAAAAGTGGTTGAGTAGCCAAAGTCCGGAGATAAATAGATGAATGATGCTGCTACGGCAAAAGACGCTGTGAGCGCAATAAATTTCAGCTTCATACCTTTCGCCAATAATTTGAAAAGGGCATAAGAAACCATTGCAAAGTAAGCCAGGTTTAATAGCCTGTAAACCGCAAGCTTAGTTGTTACACTTAGTCCTTCATCGTAAATAGTTCCCGGGTAAAAGCCGAAGATTGGATTGAAGAAATAAATTTGCGGATTAAAATAAAATTCGAAAAGCGGTATCGACAACACAATGAGAAAGATCAGTATTAAAATTATTCTGTTCAACCTGTTTGAAATGCTGACACTGATTACAGCAAAGGCAAATCCTATCATTACGGATGGAACCGTAATCACCAGGTAAAAAAGCAATCCATCTTTAATTGAGCATGTGTAGGTAAGCAGCGAGTGAGTTAAAGAAACCAGCAATGGAACAAGTAACAATGAAGTTGCTGCAGCATAGAAATTTTGAGCGTAAGTTTTTAATTGCTTGGAATCCGTCTTTATCTTTTTTATTAAAGGGATGAAATACCACCCGGACAAGAGCACAATCAAAATCGAATTTGTCGCAGAGAACTCATATCCGAAAACACTAAGAAGCGGCAGTTGAAGAAAAAAAAGATTAAAAAGAAATATCAGTATTAAATAGACAGGCAGGTAATTATAATATCCGAAAATTCTTTTTAACAAGGACACAATTAATATTCTTTCCCTTCTACTCTTTGAATATCGGCGCCAAGCGTCCGCAATTTTTCCTCAATCCTTTGATAGCCGCGGTCAAGGTGATAAACCCGGAGAACCTCGGTAGTGCCTTCGGCAGCAAGCCCGGCTAATACAAGGCTTGCACTTGCACGTAAATCGGTTGACATAACTTTAGCACCCAGCAATTTTTTAGTACCCTTAATCACCGCAATATTTTCGTTAACCGAAATGCTCGCGCCGAGACGGACAAGTTCAGGCACATGTTTGAATCGGTCTAAATATATTGTATCCGTCACTGTTGAAGTTCCGTCTGCAATTGACATGTAAGCCGTCCATTGTGCCTGCATGTCTGTTGGGAATCCCGGGTAAATTGCAGTTGTTACGTCAGAAGGAAGGATGCCGTCACTAACATTTTTTAAATGAATTTTATTTCCATCAACAATTATTTTGCATCCGCTGCTTTCGAGCTTTGCAAGAACAGCCTCGCAATATTTAGGAGAGAAATTCTCAAGAGTAATCTCCCCTCTTGTTATTGCTGCGGCAATCAACAAAGTACCGGCTTCAATTCTGTCCGGGATGGTATTTATCTCAGCCGGCTTTAGCTCGTCAACGCCTTCTATTTCAAGCGATGAGGTGTTAATCCCGTTTATCTTAGCGCCCATCTTTAAAAGAAACTCAGCGAGGTTTGTAATTTCCGGCTCAAGCGCTGCATTGTTAATAGCAGTGGTTCCCTTTGCAAGAACTGCAGCCATTAAAATATTACCGGTAGCGCCAACAGATGAAACGTCAAAATATATTTTTGCGCCGGAAAGTCTATTTGACCTTGCAATTATGTAGCCTTCAGACAAATCTATCTCGGCGCCCATTTTCTTTAAGCCTTCAAGATGAAGATTTATCGGTCGCGGTCCCCATGCACATCCTCCCGGAAGAGAGACCTTTGCAGTCCCAAACCTTGTTAGCAAAGGACCGAGAACATAAACCGAAGCTCGCATTTTTTTTACATGCTCGTAAGGCGCATCCCGGCTGACAATTTTTCCGGTGTTCAATCTTAATGTATGATTCTGAAAATCCGTTTCAACACCGAGATGGTTCAACAGTTTCATCATTGTATAAACGTCATTCAACTCGGGTGTGTTATGCAAAATAGAGCTACCCGAAGCAAGTATTGATGCCGGCATTAAGGCAAGCGACGCATTCTTGGCGCCGCTTACTTCAATTGAACCGGAAATTCTATTGCCGCCGTGAATTACAAATTTATCCAATTATTCCTCATCAAAGCGTAAAAGTTAAATCATCTTCTAAAAGAAAGTTAAAGATTAGCCGGTGTAAAATCAATTTGACAAAATTACTCCGTTATAACCCACTACAAAAATTTTCTTCGACGGAGTTTCTGAAATAGATGTAAGGGAGGCATATACTCCGCTGTTTGTCAGCTTCCAGCTTTTCCCCGAATCGTCGGATATCCAGATTTCTCCTTTGTTCCCAAGAATGAATCCGCGGTCATCGTCGGTAAAGAATACGGAAAACAAGCCGGAGTAAGTATTCAAATTAATTTTTGACCAATTTTTCCCGCCATCGTTGCACCGTAAAACCTCACCGCTCCCGCCTACTATAATCCCGGTGTTGTCATCAGCAAAATCAACGTCCCTTAAATACTTGTCTGTAATGTTTTTTTCCATAATCCAGGATTTGCCGCGGTCTGTAGTTTGTAAAATAGTTCCGTTCCATCCGGCAATAATTCCGTCGTCATCATCAGGGAAAGCAATGCTGTACAATAAATCTGTCGACGGTGACCTAACCTGGTACCATGTTTTGCCGCTGTCGTCGGTTCGTAAGATAATTCCTTTTGCGCCGACTATAAAGCCGGTTGCATTATCTTTTAAAAAATAAATGTTAAAGAAAGTTGTCGTTGAGTCCCAAATACTCTTTTGCCAGTTTCTTCCGGCATCGGTCGTAAGGAGTATTGTTCCTTTATCCCCTACTATAAAACCGCTCCGGTAGTCAAGAAATCTTATATCATTTAAATTAATTGATGAAGAATCGCTTAAAATGTTCCATGAATTTCCGCCGTTGACTGTTTTGATTACTGTACCCTTACTGCCGCATGCATAGCCAACGGAATCATTAATAAAGCACACTGAATTAAGTGAGTTAAAAGTTGGCGAAGGCAAAGACTTCCAGTGATAATTTATTTTCGTTCGGGATCCAAAAGAGAAAAGATTTCGGTCGCTTCCGGGGCTTCGCCAAAATTCCGAAACCGTATTGTAAACGAAATAGAATAAGAGCCCGAATAGACAGACAAATAAAAATGCGAAAGAATAAAACCGGATTTTGGATTTTAATGGAATCTTATCTTCAACTTGAATACCTGTTGACTCAAAAGATTTGGTTTTCTTTTTTCTTTTTTGAGGCTGCGGCTGGATTAGCAACTGGTATAAGTTCTCAACATCAAATAAAAACTGTTCACACTTCTTGTATCTTTTTTCTTTCGATTTATGCAGTGCCTTGCCAAGTATAACATCCACCTCCGCCGGAATATTTTCTATTCTTCCGGAAAGCTTTGCCGGGTTTCTTTTCAGATGAGCTTCCATTATTTCATATTCCGTTGCGGCATCAAATGGAGTTCTGCCGTTCAACATCTCATAGAAAGTAATGCCGAGCGAGTAAATGTCGCTTTGGTTTGTCGGCTCCATCGCTTTTATTTGTTCCGGGCTCATATACAAAATCGTTCCGATCTTAGTGCCTGTCTTTGTAATGCCTTTCGATTCGTTAAGCGACTTTGAGATTCCGAAGTCCATTATCTTGGTGGCGCCTTCAGTAGAGATTATTATATTTGAAGGCTTCAAATCGCGATGGACAAAGCCTTTTGAATGAGCATAGCCTGCGCCGCTGAGTACTTGCTTCAGAATCGATAGAGACTCAACTAATTCAAGTCTTCCCTTCCGCTTGATAATGCTTTCAAGTGTTTCGCCTTCAACATACTCCATTACAATTCCGAAAGTGCCGCTGTCTTCTGTAAATCCGTATACCGGTACGATGTTCTGGTGTATAAGCTTTGCCTGGTTCTTAGCTTCCGTTTTGAACCTTGCAATAAAGTGCGGGTTCATCAGCGCATGAGGGGAAAGTATTTTTATTGCGACAAATCTTTCAAGCTTTAAATCAAATGCCTTGTAGACGATCCCCATTCCCCCTTCGCCGAGGATTGAAACAACCTTGTAATT
>JAJYIL010000152.1 GCA_021790055.1 Bacteroidota bacterium | reverse complement strand
CGGTAAGTCAGAGATCAATTTCAGAGATCAAAAGACAGAGGCCGGAAAGTCAGAGATCGGAGGACGGAGATCAGAGATCAGAAAAACGGAGATCGGAGGTCAAAATTAGAAAGGTTGGGAGATATGCAAATAAATTCTGCTAAGGACCTTGAAGTCTACAAGAAAGCATATAGCTTGGCAATGGAAATCTATGAAATATCTAAAGCATTCCCTAAAGAAGAACGTTATTCTTTGACCGATCAGATAAGAAGATCTTCCCGTTCAGTATGTTTGAATTTTCACCCAGTCAAATAGCTTTATATTTTTATGGAAGAATATTATTATACATATGTATTGCAAAGCTTAGAAGATAATGATTTCTATACAGGGTATACAAAAAATATAAAGCTAAGATTTGAGCAGCACAATCAAGGACTTGTGGAGTCAACTAAAAACAGAATACCCTTTAGATTGATTTATTTTGAAGCATGTTTAAGTCAAAAAGATGCTCTTCATAGAGAAAAATATCTGAAAACTTTTTATGGAAAAATGTTTTTGAAAAATCGGCTCAAATCTTATTTGACGGGGTAAAGAAGCATGGGCAAAGCGAAGGTACGAAGCACATTTTGTAAATAAATTGACTGACTGCGACGGAGAAAATAGTGAAACGGATTCATCTTTGGATTTTGCGAAAGACTGTGGTTATATAGGTAATGAGAAACATACAGCTCTAGTAAATGAAAATAGAGAAGTAGGCAGGATGCTAGGGGCAATGATTAATAATCCCACTCCTTTTATAATCAAAAATTCCGACTTCTGATATCTGATTTATGGTTCAAAATAAATTCACTCTAATGATTAATGATCAAAATTCATTTTTAATAAAAATTGATCTCTGACTTTTGACATCTGATCTCTTATATTTAATAGAGGCAGTGATTTAGTTTAATAATGAACATGATATTATTTTATGAGCGGGATAAAATTTATTAGAGGTGATGAATTATTAAAGGGAAAAGTTAATCATAAAGTTGATACGGTTAAAGAGATTATTCTGAAAAAGGGAGTTGTACCAAATTTATTACAGCTTGCAAAAGTAAAATTTATTAAAGGGGATAAAATAGAGAAGCATTTTCATGAAAGTATATATGAGATTTTTTATGTAATATCAGGTGAATTACTTTTAATTGAAAATAATGAAAGCACAAGGGCAGCATCAGGCGATACTTTTGTTATTTCCCCAAAACAATACCACTCTTTAGAAATATTACAGAGTACGGAATTGATATATTTTAATTTGGAAGAAAAGACTTGGAATGACGACTTCAGGATTTAGGATTGGCGATTGAAGATTGACAAATTGCATAGCGTATAGGGCAAAGGGGAGGTTAGAGGACAGAGGTCACACACATTCAGACACAGATTACACTGATTATCACGGATTGGATTGAAGAACCGGCTTCTCCCGAAAGAATTCGGAATATGGCGCGACAGAATGAGGAATGTTTTTTTATTCGTCATTTCAGCCGGAGGACGGGCTGGCGAAAATCCAGAATTAATATTCAATTACATACGACTGTTAATTCAAATTGTTTAATTATGAAATGAAAACAATTTTTATTTACAAGCATGGGGTAATAAGCTTTTAGATGCATATATACAGAACATCTCTTTATTTTTTTAGAATAACAACAGATATTATAATAATAATTTGTGCGTATTTAATTGCGGCAACAATGACAGTAGCGTCATTTAATTTGCTGTATAGTACAAATGCACAGTTATTATTGTTGTCGTTGCTTATAGTGTGGTTCTTTGCAACCAAGTCTACAGGATTGTATCTTGAATTCAGGTCGAGGAATATAAGCTATGAGCTGATAAATGTTGCCAAGAATATAATTGTGCTGTTTATAGCGACTATTATAATTCTTTTCTTATTGAAGGAAGAAACATTAAGCAGAAATTTTGTTGCTTTTTTTACATCGCTTGCGCTTGTTTTATTGAGCGTAGAGAAGTTCCTGTTTAGAAAGGTTCTAAATATATTAAGAAAAAGAGGAAGGAACTTAAGGAACTAATTAATAATAGGTGCTGGCGAAGTAGGGGTAGACTTTTATGACCTTATAACAAAGAATGCTCATTTCGGATATAGATTAATGGGATTTCTTGACGACAGCGAAAAGAAATTTCTGAACGGGCAGTACTTAGGTAAAATTGATGAGCTGGAAAAAGTTTTAAGCAGGGGAACCGTAGATGATGTAATAATCGCACTGCCTAATTATGCAATGGACAGATTAGAAAATGTAATAAAGACTTGCGAGAGGCATACAACAAGGGTAAGGATAATACCGGATTACTTTAAGTTCGTCTCAAGCAAGTATAACGTGTCTATGTTCGGTCGCTTTCCTATAATTACAATCAGGGAAGACAGGATTAACGAGCTGCATTGGCGGATGCTGAAGAGAGGGTTTGACTTTGGTTTTACAACATTGCTTTATTTGCTTATTTTTATATGGCTGTGGCCTTTGATAGCATTAATGATAAAATTAACTTCACCCGGTCCGGTATTTTTTAAGCAGGAAAGATGGGGCAGGGATAATAAGAAGTTTATTACTTATAAATTCAGGTCTATGAAAACCGACTGCGATACAGTTGATGAAAAGGGAAAGTATAAACAGGCAAAAAAGAACGATCCGCGAGTGACTTTTATAGGCAAAATCTTACGTAAGACAAGTCTTGATGAGCTACCGCAGTTCTGGAATGTGTTAAAAGGTGAGATGAGCATTGTAGGACCAAGACCTCATCCTACTCCGTTAAACATAGAATCGAAAGACAAAATCCATTTGTATATGATACGCCATCTGGTAAAGCCGGGAATAACAGGCTGGGCTCAGGTAAACGGTTACCGGGGCGAAACTGAAGATGCCTCTTTGATGCAGAAGAGGATTGATAATGATGTATGGTATATTGAGAACTGGTCATTATGGTTAGATGTGCAGATAGTGCTTTTGACGGTGTGGAGGATTATTACGGGTGACCCGAATGCGTACTAGGATTTAAGATTGACGATGTGCGATTTTCGATTGCCGAATGAGGAAACGTTTATACGGGGTTTTTTTTATTGAGGAGGTATAAATTATGGGCAAGATTAATAATCGGGGCTTATAAATGAAAAAACGGGCTGAAACCTACCCTATTTTATCATGGTTTTGGGGGTTGGGATAGCAAATAAATTGTCGATTGAAGATTGACAGAATGATGGAGGGCTGGAATAGTGGAGTTGCAGGATGATTGAGTGGTGGAGTTATGGAGTGTTGGAATGAAGAATTCAGGATTTACGATTGAAGACTTTAGGATTGACGATTTTCGATTGAAGATTGGCGAATGTTAGGATTGATGAATTTGCAAAGGCATAGGGCAAAGGGAAAGGTAGAGGATAGAGGTAAGTAATTACAGACACAGATTAAACTGATTAACACGGATTGGAATAATGTAATTGCGGAGTGATGGAGAATTGGAATTTTGGAATAACGATTTTCGATTTAAGAAAATGATCCGGCTTTTCCCGAAAGAAACCGGGATTCGCCGCAACAGGATGAGGAATGTTTTTTTATTCGACAATATTTAATCGGCAATATTCAATCCAGTGGGCAGAAGTCGGAAAAAAGAATGGGGTGGACTATATTTTCTTTTCTAAAATTTTTGATTAGTTTTATATGGTGATATATAAAATAAGTATGTATGGACAAAGAAGTAGAATATTAAAAAACACGAGGAAAGATGCTAAAAAATAAAAAGGTATTACATAATAGTGGAACTCAACTCCCGTTGTTCGTGGAGAAGGATGAAGATGGATTTTATGTAGTTGAATGCCCGCTATTTGAAGGATGCTATACACAGGGAAAGACTCTTGATCAAGCATTAAAGAACATACGGGAAGTTATTGAATTGGTTCTGGAAGAAAAAGACAACCGCAATATACTTCACTCATACAGACCTCGCGAAATTAGCTTGCATACAATTACTTTATAAATATGACACAACTGCCGGTACTAAAAGGACGGGAAATAATTGCCGCATTGTCTAAAATAGGTTATACTCAAATTAGGCAACGAGGAAGTCATATTAGACTTGAATGTTCCGGAAGAAAATCTATTACTGTTCCTAATCATCTAGTAGGGCGCGGACTTTTGAGAAAGATATTAAGAGATGCAAGGTTAACAGTGGAAGAATTTCAAGAATTGTTAAAGTAATGAGGAATGTTTTTTTTATTCGACAATATTCAATCGCCAATATTAAATCTAGTGGTCGAGGGAACAGAATTCAGAGGTTAGAAGTCAGCCTTTTGAGTCGTAACGAAGTGGAGACGAGATATTAGAAATAAACGGGGCATTCAGGAAGAATTTAAAGGATGATTTATAATGTTTATTTTGATTATATTTTAAATTTAGTATGAAAAAGATAAAATTTGACAGGCATGCAAGACGAAGGATGAAGTGGAGAAACATTAGTGAAGAGGAAGTGATTTCAGTCCTAACGCAGCCTGATAACAAGGAACCGACTAAAAAGGACCGGTTCAATGCATATAAAGAAATAGGAGGTAGAAAGATAAAAGTGACCTATATGGAATCCGTAGAAGAAATTTATGTAATTACTGCTCTAACAAAGAAATAAAAATTAAGGTAATAGAGATGAAAATTGAATATAGCAAAAAAGCAGATGCTCTATACGTATACTTTCAAGAAAAATACGTTAACACTTCCAAAGAAGTAGAAGAAGGAATAATACTCGACTTTGACGATAATAACCAAATAATTGGTATAGAAATATTAGATGCCTCGGAAAGATTTGGGAAATCAGATATTGCAAATATAAATATTGAAAACCTTGCCGAAGTACTGGATTGACGATTGACGATTTTCGATTTTCGAATGATGAATTAAATTCAGAGGTTAGAAAAATTATAGACATAGATTACACTGATTAACACTGATTGGAATAATGGAATTGCGGAGTGATGGAGAAATGGAGTAGGGGAATGAAGATTGACGAATTTCGATTGACGATATAAGGAATTGCGGAGTGATGGAGAAGAGGAATTTTGGCGTAATGGAGTAGTGGAATTTTGGAATGACGATTTACGATTGGCTTTTGATGAATGAGGGATTTTGTTTTTTTATTCGACAATATTAATCAAGTGGGCAGAAGATAGGTGCCATCCCTATCGAGAGGTAAACTGATGCAGGATTCTTGTAGATACCTTGTAAATACAGTAATGTTTCGAACGGAAATTAAGTTATGTAAGTATTACTGGATTACAAAAAGAGAAAAGTACGTTATACAGAAGCGAGGATAAAGCATACCGAGAGCAGTCATCCTGAAATGGTTAATCAGTTGGATAAAATTAGTGAAACTTTGCTGATACCTGATTGCGTAATCGAATCAAAGGCAGACGCCGAAGTAGAATTATTTTATAAATATTATGAAGCAACTCCGGCAAAATCAAAATATGGTACGATAAAGAAGGTGATTATCTTGAAGTAATTTTTGAGAAAAAGGAAGGTTATTTTAAGGAGACGGAAAACGATGCAGTGATGGAAAAAGTTGATGAGGAAGGAAATTTATTAGGTTTTTCAATTCTCAAGGTTAGTGAAATCAAAAGCATACCTCTTTCAATTTCACTTAAAAGTTCGGCAGCTTGAAAGTGAAAAATTTATTCAGCATTCGACAATAATAATTTCCGCCAGAGGACGGGCAGGCGTCATTCGCTAACGTGTCTTTAGGTCATTCGACATTAACTAATCGTCACTAGACATTCGTCAATAGTTAATGAGAATTAGACTGAATGGTAGAAACTGGATACTGGAATCTAGATGCTTGATACTGGATGCTGGAGGGAGCAGACAAACAGAAATCAGAGATCAGTAAAACTATTCGGCTTTAAAGTGCTATGTTGAGATAGCCTGTATTTATTCAAAAGTTACTTTCCAACTTAAACATTATATTCTAAAGCAGCGAGTTTTTGCTCTAATTATAAATTGAATTAATAAAAGTGTATTATTATCTTTACTTTAATAATGGTCATAAAGTAAAGCAGAATAAGTTAATTGAAAAATAATGGATAAATAACATGAGCTCTAAATTCATTATATCAGACTATATAGACAAACTAATGGCACTAGCCGAATATGATAAACTTGAAGACGGAAGTTTTGCCGGCAGGATTCCAAAGTGCAAAGGTGTAATTTCTTTTAGCTCTACTTTAAAAGAATGCCAGATTGAGCTGCGATCTACTCTTGAAGATTGGATTTTAGTGGGCATTAAATTAGGGCATTCATTACCAATTGTGGGTAAAATTAATCTAAATAAGAAACCGGTTCATGACACAGTGGGCACCATGTAAAAGGAGAGATTTCATAAAACGATTAAGAAGTCTTAATTTTAACGGACCATATTCCGGTACTCGTCATCAATTTATGGTGTATAAATATCATCGGCTATCAATTCCTTCCAACAAGGAGTATTCAATCCCTCAATTAAAAATGATGATAGTTGAAATAGAGAATATCACAGGACGAAAAATATCATCGGAAGAGTGGAATGCCTTATAAGGGAATATTGAATAATCTTTTGTTTGTTCCGACATTTCTGCCGAAGGACGGGCAGTCGTGCTCAACCGGCAATTCAGAAGTCGGAGATCGGAAGTCAGTAAATCAGTGGTGAAATTGTTTTTATTTGCAAATCGGCATTAGACATCCTTAATTTGAACCATAATCAATAAACCACTGACGACAGGTAGAACAGTTTTTATTCGTCATTAGACATTCACCATTCGTCATTTCTAAATCAAACCAACAGACAAAATATTATGCGGAAAAGAATTTATTTATACGTAAGCATTATTGCTCTATACTCATTACTCCTTACTCCCTGCTTGTTCTCCCAGGTGGTTTACGAGCCAATCCACAGTGGGGTGTATGATTTCCTTGATAGGATGGCGCAGAAGGGGTTGATTGAGTTTCACGATGAAATAAGACCGGTGTCGAGGGAGTATATTGCAGAGAAGCTGTTGGAATTAGAGCGCATAGAGCAAAGCGCAGAGGGCATAGGGACAGAAGACAGAAGACAGAAGTCAGAAGACAGAAGACAGAAGTCAGAAGACAGAAGTCAGAAGAAGTCAATAGTCAATAGTCATTCGTCATTAGTCAATCAGTTGT
>JAJYIL010000151.1 GCA_021790055.1 Bacteroidota bacterium | reverse complement strand
TGCAGAACTTGTTCCGGCATATGATACTGCCGGTTCGGCGATGATTTCGCTTCGGGATAAAAGTGTTCCGTCGGCAGCTGTTGCAAGCAGGGAAGCAGCGGAGATTTACAATCTGAAAATTCTCAAGAGCCAGATTCAAAACAACCGGGAAAATTACACACGCTTCTTAATCATCAGCAAAAATAAAATCCGGAATGATTTTCAAAATCCGAAGACATCAATATGCTTTGAGCTTAAAAATATTCCCGGCGCACTGTTCAAGGCATTAAGCGTTTTTGCATTGCGCGATATAAATCTACTCAAGATTGAATCGCGACCGATTCCGCACAAGCCGTTCGAGTACATGTTTTATGCGGACATGCTCGGAAGCCTTGATGAAGAGAGAGTAAAAAACGCGATAAACCATCTATCCGAAATTTCACTCAGCATAAAAAAGTTTGGTACATACGAAGCAGGAAAAACATACAAAAGCTGAACGGCTGTTTCGTAGAATTAAAGTTCAGCAGAACAGGTTAACAAACAGGAGTACTTGTGTCGTTCTTTAACAAAATTATTGTAGCGATAGTCCAGTTAATGCCAAAAGCGATGGTCGGCTTTTTCTCTAAAAGATATATTGCCGGTGAAACATTGGACTCAGCAATTAAGATGGTAAAATCATTAAATGAAAAAGGAATTTATGCAACTATAGATGTTCTCGGCGAATCGGTAAAAGATAAAGAAGAAGCCGCCCAAGCCAAGAACAAGGCGCTTGAAGTTCTTAATGTTATTGATAAAGAAAAATTGAAAGCTAATCTTTCAATCAAGCCAACACAGATGGGATTGAATTTAGATGCTGACTTTGCTTTCAAACAAGTAAAGGAACTTGTAGAGAAAGCAAAGCAGTTGCACAATTTCATCCGCATAGATATGGAAGATTCGCCGTTTACGGATGCAACAATCAATCTTTATAAAAAATTGATTGAGGATTACGACAACGTCGGCATCGTAGTCCAGGCATATTTGAAGCGGACTTTCGATGACGTGGTCGTGCTGAACAAGCTTGGGACAAACTACCGGCTGTGCAAAGGAATTTATATTGAGCCGGCATCGATTGCTTATAAAGACCGTGAGAAGGTTAGAGAAAATTATTTGAAAGTGCTTGAGTTGATTCTAAAATCAGGTAATTATGTTGGCATTGCAACTCACGACGATTATCTTATTAATTCGGCAAAGAAAATGATTGAGCATCTAAACGTGCCGAAGGATAAATTTGAATTTCAAATGCTGCTCGGTGTAAGAGAAGACCGGCGGGATAAAACAAACTCCGAAGGTTACAAAATCAGAATTTACGTACCGTTCGGAAAAGACTGGTATCCGTATTCGGTTAGAAGGTTGAAAGAAAATCCCCAGATTGCGGGATATATTTTCAAAAGTTTATTTAGCTTAAAGAAATGAATGTATTAGGAATCGAAAGCTCTTGCGATGAAACTTCGGTCGCGATTATTTCCGATGGAAAGCTTACGGCGAATTTAATTTCGTCCCAGGATTTTCATTCGAAGTACGGCGGTGTGGTGCCGGAGCTTTCGAGCCGCGCTCATCTTCAGATAATTATTCCGCTCCTTAAAGATGCGCTCGAAAAATCTAAATTGAATTTAAGTGACATCGATTTGGTGTGCTCTACTGCGGGTCCGGGGCTGATTGGAGCTTTGCTTGTCGGTTTAACTTTTGCGAAAGGATTAGCATATTCTTTACAAAAACCTTTTGTCGCAGTTAACCATATTGAAGGACATATTTTTTCAGGCTTCTTGATGGAAGAGCAGCCGGAGTTTCCTTATCTTGCGCTTGTTGTTTCGGGCGGGCATACTTTACTGCTGATTGTTGAAAGCGATACTAAAATCAGAAAGCTCGGTACTACCGTTGACGATGCTGCCGGTGAAGCGTTTGATAAAGTTGCGAAGATTTTAGGTCTCGGTTATCCGGGAGGACCAAAGATTCAGAAAGCAGCTTCGGCGGGCAACGGAGATAAAATTATTTTCCCGGTTGCTGAGCTGAAAGACCCATACAACTTTTCTTTCAGCGGATTGAAGACTGCGGTGCTTAGATACGTTCAGAAAAATTATCCGGATGGCATAAATATTCCGGAGAATGAATTGAATGATATTGCCGCTTCATTTCAAGTTGCAGTTGTTAAAGCCTTATCAAGGAATTTGAAAAAAGCTTTGAAGAATTTTCAGGTAAATTCAATTTCGGTTGCCGGCGGAGTTGCCGCAAATAAAGCGCTTAGAGAAGCAGCAATTGCAATAGCTGGTAAGTATAATAAGAAAATTGTAATTCCACGGATGGAATTCTGCGGTGACAATGCTGCTATGATTGCATACCGCGGCTTAAAGCTTTTTGAAGAAGGCTATCAATCGGAATTAACTTACAGTCCATTTCCTGGGCTGACAAAGGCACACTTTGCGGGTTAATACATTGTAGATTAATAAGATGATGAATAATATGACAACTTTACATTCAAGGTATAAGGGTATAGGGTATAAAGGTATAATCCTTGCGTTGTCTTATTCCCCTATACCTTATGCCATTCAGCTTTGCCCCTGTTCGATTATGTTCGAATAAGAAGTAATACAAACGTAGATGGAAGACATAATTAGAAAAATAGAGAATGAATTAAATACGCTAAGCCTTAAGGAGCGGGAGGAACTTCTTAAAAAGCTTAGGGACGGAATAGATGATATTGATAAGCAGGTAGTGCCGTTGATAAGCAAACGAACGCTGCATTCCGTTCTTATCGGCAGAGTAAAGCGCTCGATGAACCTTCCGACTTATAATCCACAAAGAGAAAAAGAAATTGCCGACAGAATCGGTTCCTATGTTGAAGAGCCGTTAACTAAAGAAGCGCTTCTCAGAATTTATGAAAGAATACTTGACGAATCCCGTGCCATACAGAGGGAAGAGCATGAAAAAGGAAACGTCTTTAATATCTCTGCTAAGAAAATGAAGGTCGGCTTCAGCAAGCTGCTTTCTAAAAAAGAATATTTTATAGTCGGGGCATTCTTTCTTATTCTTTTGGCGATAATGTACTACACTTTTTTTACGCCGAATTATTACAAAGGTAAATCGCCAATAGAAGTTGAAGTAAAAAGAGGCGAGCCCTTTTCGGAAGTAGTCGACGATATCTATTCCAAAGGGATAATTCCAAGTAAGACTAATTTTAAGATTGCCGCTTTTATATACGGTGCCGAGAAGAAAATAAAAGCCGCCAGATATTTCATCCCTAACGGATTGAGTTACTTAAATCTATTGGATTATTTTATAAGTGGCAAAGGAAACCTACTGAAAGCAATTAATATAATTCCCGGTTCGTCGCTGCAATGGGTCGCGTCGCAGGTGCAGCATGATGCTTTTGTCGACTCATCATCAATATTAAGTTTGTGCAGAGATAAAGATTTTTTAGATACACTGGGTGTGGAGTCTCCTTCGCTGCTTGGTTATATTATCCCTCAGCAATATTACATTTATGAACGAAGTACACCTGAAGAAGCGGTAGAGATCCTTTTTCATGGATTCAAGAAATTTATGAATGATTCTTTGAGACAGCGTGCGAAGCAGATTGGATATTCAATTCCGAAGGTTCTTACGATTGCTTCAATTGTGCAAGGCGAGACGAATAAAAAATCAGAAATGGCGGTTATCGCCGGAGTCTATTATAATCGCTTGAAAAAAGGAATGAAGCTTCAGGCTGATCCAACAATAGAGTTTGCAAAGAAAGGCAAGTGGACCAGATTAGATAATAACGACTTAAAAATAAATTCGCCGTACAATACTTATAAAAATTACGGGCTGCCTCCCGGACCGATTGACAATCCGGCTAAGGCTGCAATAATGGCTGCGCTTTATCCGGCTAAAACCGATTATCTTTATTTTGTAGCCAGCGGTAAAGGCGGACATTTATTTACCTCGAATTATAAAGAGCACCTGAAGAATGCTGCTAAATATTATAAGAGGCTGGATTCATTAAAAAACCGGTAACACATATTACGCATTCACACATTACTCTACGGGATTTAGGTATAGGGTATAGGGTATATGGTATATGGAAACGAAACAAAGGTATTGCTTATACCTTATTCCATAGACCTTATTCCCTATATCTTTTACCATATACTTTTTTTATAATGCTGTTGTTATCAGGGTGCGCCAACCAGCTTCCTCCCGACGGCGGCGCTGTTGATACTGTTCCGCCAAAGATTGCTGATGTTTATCCTGCAAACGGAACGACAAATTTTAAAGGCGATTATGTTCAGTTTGATTTCTCAAAATATGTTGATAAATCAACTTTGAAGAATGCTTTATTCATCTCTCCGGCAATAGAAGGGGATTTGAATTTTGACTGGACAGGAACATCGGTAAAGATTTCTTTTCCTTCTTCATTAAGAAAAAATGTTACTTACATTATAACTGTCGGAACCGACTTACAGGATTATTACAACCACAACCGGATGGCTCAATCCTATACTTTAACTTTTTCAACAGGAGATAAAATTGATAAAGGTGAAATCGAAGGGAAAGTTTATGATGAGAAGCCTGACGGCATTATGATTTTTGCATACACAGTTGCTGACAGCGCTGTCAATCCGATGAAATACAAACCGGATTACATTTCGCAGACCGGCACTGACGGCTCATACAAATTATTAGGGTTGGCTCCCGCATCTTATAGAATATTTGCCGTAAGAGACCAATACAAAGATTTGATTTACCAGCCCGAACAGGACGACATCGGCATGCCTCCAAATGACGTTAAGCTGACTGAAACCGATACTCTTGCCGCCGGTTTGAATTTCTTTCTTACCAAGATGGATACTGTAAAGCCAAGGCTTATCAGCGCCGTAATGACTGACAAATATCATATCCTTCTAAATTTTACTAAGGAAGTTGATGCTACAACAATCAATTCAAAAGACTTTTCTTTGATTGATTCTACTTTAAAGAAAAATTTTACTCCGGTTTATGCTTTCAAGGGAAACACTAAACCGACTGAGATGGTGCTTGTTACAACTGCTGACCTTCCGATTAAAGATGAAGCTTACGTGTTTGTCGACTCTATAAAAGATAAATACGGAAATGTTTTTAGAAATGACTTTGCTCAGATAACATTAAGCGAAAAAGCGGATACCACTAAGCCGGGAATTGCCGGCGTTATTCCTCCGGATAATTCGGATAAGGTTGATTTTCAAAATCCGGTAATCTCTTTTGCTTTTAACGATGGCTTCGATACTACCGCCGCTAGAGAAAATATATCTTTAAGCGATACTTCCGGCATCAAGTATCCAATCAATGTTCATTTCATAGATGACGCTTCATTCAAAGTATTGCCGGTTCAAAATCTAAAAGCAAACACTTACTACATAATCAAATTGACTCTCAACGGATTTAAAGATGCAGCCGGCAATGCTTATGATTCCGTCTATAAATATAAATTTAAAACAATAAACGGACTTGACTTTACCGGCGCTTCCGGAACAGTAGATGGAGCGGTATTCTCTAAGAATCCTTTCTTGATTCTGCAAGGAATTGATTCGGACAAACTCAAATACCAACAGCCGCTCAATAAATCAAGCAGCTTCAAATTTGACAGAGTTCAGCCCGGCAAATATTTTCTCTGGGGTTATTACGATACCGACAGCAGCAAAACTTATTCTTACGGCGAGCCCTTGCCGTTTAAGCCGGCGGAGAAGTTTGTTTTTTACCCGGATACGTTAAACCTTAGAGCGCGATGGACGGTTACGGGTATCAATTTCAATTTCGGGGAAAGAAATCATTGATTGATATTTGAAATTGAATATAATAAACTTATCTATGCTCATTTTGTTTGAGAGGCGTTTTCTTTATTTTTGGCTTTGAATTTTTTAAAAATTTTATGGAGTTTTAATTTGGGTTTATTAGTAGTCGGTTCCCTCGGGTTGGATACAGTTGAAACGCCGTTCGACAAAGTCGAAAATGCATTAGGCGGCTCGGCGACTTACATTTCATTGGCAGCAAGCTATTTCAGCGGTCCAATCTATCTTATGGGGGTTGTGGGTGAAGATTTTCCTCAAAAGTATATTCATCTCCTTGAAAATCATAGTGTCGACCTTGAGGGTTTACAAATTGTAAACGGCGGAAAGACGTTCCGGTGGTCCGGTAAGTATCATTACGACCTGAACGTTCGTGACACACTTCTTACCGAGCTAAATGTCTTCGAGCAATTTAATCCGGAAGTTCCTGATAAATACAAGAAGTCTAAATTTGTCTGCCTCGGAAATATAGATCCGGCATTGCAGATTAAAGTATTGGATCAGATGGAAGGACCTCATTTTGTTGTCGGAGATACGATGAATTACTGGATAGAAGGCAGAAAAGAAAAGCTTATGGAGCTTCTTAAGCGCGTGAACGTTCTGATAATAAATGATTCCGAGGCTCGGCTGCTTGCAAAAGAACCGAATTTGATTAAGGCATGGAAGCACATCAGGGAGATGGGACCTGAGATTTTGATTATTAAAAAAGGCGAGCACGGCGCTTTATTGTTTACAGATGAAACGATTTTCTCCGCGCCTGCTTATCCCATGGAAATGATTTACGATCCGACAGGCGCAGGGGATTCTTTTGCCGGCGGCTTTATAGGATACTTACACAAAACACAGGATCTTAGCACAGAGAATATGAAGCGGGCTGTTGTTTACGGCAGTGCAATGGCTTCCTTCTGTGTTGAAAAATTTAGTACAAAAGGTTTGGAAGGACTTGAATATTTCAGAGTGCAGGATAGGTTTAGAGAATTCTTAAACCTTTCCCGGGTTGATGAAAAATAACCTCACTCCTTTATCCCCTCTCCTTAGTAAAGGAAAGAGGTAGTGTGAATTGCGGGATTATGCAAATTATTAACGGCTATGGAAGAAAAATATTTTTCAATCAAGTTTTTAAACGGGAAATTAATTTTCCTTGATCAGACTAAGCTTCCACTAGAAGAAGCTTATGTTGAAACAGATAATTATAATAGGATTGCTGAGGCAATCGAGAGACTTGAAATGAGAGGCGCTCCACTTATCGGTGTTGCAGCATGTTACGGGCTGGCGCTGTCGTTAAAAAATACAAAAGCGGATTCATTAGAGGAAAATTTTAATAAAGCATACAAGCGTCTTGCCGGTACGCGTCCAACTGCCGTTAATTTGTTTACCGCGCTTAAGGAAG
>JAJYIL010000150.1 GCA_021790055.1 Bacteroidota bacterium | reverse complement strand
ATAGAGACTATTCACGATAAACTTCTTCCAAAGGAATTAATACCCCGAAATAAAGACGGGCAATCCACACGCATTAAAACAGACAACACCGGAGAGCTTGTAGTCGACTTTTCACAAGCCAGATACCGCAAAGACAAAAATGAAATGGATAAACAACTACTCAGAGCCAAAGGTTTAGTAAAAAAGAATCAGCCGGGTAAGCACGTTAAATTTGTAAAACGTAAAGATAAAAATGATTTAGCGAGTCGTCCGATCTTTCATTATAAACAAGAAGCAGTAAAATCGCATATACTTATTTGCTTTACGGCCTTAATAATCGGAAAGTTTTTAGAAATAAATACAAAGCTTTCATTAAAACAGATTATTGATGCAACCTGAGTTGTTACAGATGCTAAGCTATATGATAAGGTGACAAAAAATACCTTTACTCTGCGTTCAGAATTAAATCAAAGCTCGATGGATGTCGTCGATAAAATCGATATCGCCTTGTCATACTAATTGGCAGAAGTCTGGAGCGCATTATAAGGCTTGGGATATTTCTGTAAAATCTTATTTAATTAAAATCATCTTCTTTGTCATAATAAAATTCTTGGTTCGAAGGCAGTAGAGATATATTCCGTTTGGGAGACTTCCTGCATCGAAGTTGACTTGATATGTACCAGGAGCTTTTACTTCCTTGACTAACGTTTTTACTTCTTGACCGAGCGTGTTAAACACCTTCAGGGAAACGACGGATTGATCCTTAATACTATATTTAATTACGGTAGAGGGATTAAATGGATTGGGATAGTTCTGATACAATTGAAAATCTGCAGCAGCAATTTGTTTATCCATTATACTTGTAGTAATTGTGTCCAAAGGAATGGCATCTTCTAAAAGGCAGCCGCTTACTTTATCTATAATTCTATATTTCAGACTGTCGCCACTGGTCCAGCTTTGGTTATCAGGAAAACCTAAAGTTATTAAATTTCCATTTTTAGGATCAGGCACTACAGTCTGCGTTTTCAGAACCTGAGGATGCTGTCCCGTTATTTCTATAGATATATCGAATTCATTTTCCGGACGAGCAGTTACAAAGCCCAATTTAATGACCTTATTCAACTGCTGATTTTCAATTCTGAAATCTGCAACTATTTCGTCATTAGCATTGTTCACATTAGACAAGCCAATTGTAGGGATATAAATTTCCTTCCATTCCTTTTCTGACTTTGGAGGAAATTGAGCAGACGCAAAAAACTCATTGGAATGCCCTGCCCATAGTTCAACATAAGGTCTGTGGACTTGAGCCGGATCTTTATAAGGATCAATATTCTGACTTTGTGGATATCCCCATGCCCAGATTTTTATACCGGGAGTAATTTTATTATCGGCAAGACGGATAATTCCTTCCTCATTATCGTGATTGATTAATCCCCAATAATTCTTATTTGAATCATCCCACACATAAGCTATTCCGTCATTGGTCCAATTTTTCCAATAGCGAAGCTTTGAAAAAGTATATATGTTCCTTTCGCCGGAGATATGAGCTTCTTGGGCTTCAATATCGGGATAGCTTGTAATTTTTAATTTTGATGCAGGAATAATTATTTCCGCACCCTGGGTACATTTAGGATTGCCGGGCTCGGAACCTGGAGCCAAAGTTAAGCAAGTCCAGTACTCATAATTCAAACTTGCGCTTGAGTCGTTATGCAATTCTATATTTGCTTCCAGCGCACTTGCGCCATTGATTAGTGTTAATATGAAATTGCATTGCAAATTAGTTTTACCATATTTCCATTTATTAGGATCGATACCCTTAAGCTGCACGGTATCTTTCCATGACATTTGACATCGAACCGTATCGGGTGTTTCCTTTAGGATTGTAAATTCCCAGGGCAGGCACCAGGCTTTGCCGTGTTCAGGTTCCGGCAATGTAGGAAATATCCCGCCATACACCATAAGCCATTTATAATAAAACCAATTTTGCCCGATGCCGTATGGCGCTCCGCAAGAATTTTGATACAGTTCTTCATGCCCGGTTGGTTTATATATAATAGAAAGTATTCGACCTCCGAATTCAGGCAGAAGGGTAACCTTTAGATATTTATTCTCAAGAATTTTACCTTGTAATGTCCTTGAGACAGTATCATATTGTGTACTTGTACTCCAACTGATAGTATTATCTTCATTTAAATTGTAGTCAAATGTATGCCAGATAATAGTTGTATCCCTTATTGTAACCTGTGCAGAAATAAATGCAGGCAGAATTAAAAACAAAATCAACATCATTCTTTTCAAACTAATCTACCTTTAATATTAAGTACTTAAAATAACATAGTTATTACAGCATTAGCAGGGCTTAAATATTTTGCTGCTTGCCCGTTCATCCAAACCTGGAAAATACTGTCTGCATTACTCAAGTTTAATACAACAACAGCAATTTTATTATCCGGATTTATAAAGGCGGTAGCAATAAAGTTATCGCTGTTTGAAGTACAGGCAATTCTTTTTGCACCGGGCTTAATAAACCGCGAGAACTGACCAAATACATAGTACGGCGGATTAAAGACAAGATTGCCTGTATGCGTATCTACCGTGACAATGTTTGTGCCGTGTTCACCTCCCGCATGTCGCGGTCCGCCATTTTCATCTAAAAGAAAATTCCAGAATGTCCAGCCTTCCGCCCAGTTATTCAAATCCATAATCATGTTTCTGGCAAGGTTGATTGCATCGTTCCAGCTACCGCCCATACCAGCTTCGGTGTAAAGCAAATGTTTATCCGGAAAAGCATCATGCACCATTCTAACATTATCGAAATGATCTCCTACATACCAGTGATAACCCATTCCCCAGATATATTTCGAAGCCTCCGGGTCATCGTAAGCAGCCTGGGCGCGCTGGTACATTATACCGCGGTTATGATCCCAGATCATTAATTTTAAATTCGACAACCCGTCTTTTTGTAATGTTGGTCCAAGATAATCCCGCACAAAATTTTTCTCCTCATCGGCAGTGTAAATACAAGATTCCCATACCTGAACAGCCATAGCTTCATTCTGCACGGTGAGTCCCCAAATAGGTATACCTTCTTTTTCATAGGACTTAACATATTTGACAAAATAATCTGCCCACGTCTGATTGTATTCCGGTTTAAGTTTCCCTCCATATAACATATTGTTATTTGTCTTCATCCATGCAGGCGGGCTCCACGGTGAGGCGAAAATTTTAATGTTTCCATTTGCGGTTTTTAATGCCCTCTGCATAAAAGGTATTCGATATTTCATATCATGTTCAATTGAAAAATGCTTAAGGCTCTTATCACCGTTTACATCGTCATAAGTATACATATCGGCAGAATAATCGCAGCTGTGGATTGTAGTTCTGCATAGAGTATAACCGTTACCTTCATTTGGATCAAAGGAAGCTTTTAAGAATTCCTCCTGTTTCTCTTTCGACAGTTTGGCAAAATTTATTGCCGATGCATCGGTAAACGCTCCTCCGAAACCAATAATTGATTGAAAAGTTTTACCAGGATCAATCATTATAGTCGGATAATTTTCATCGGGCTGATCCAGCGGCTCCAGGGCACGGTAATCCATATCGCTTAATAAATTGGAAGTGCTCTTTGCCGTCATATAAACATGAGCCTCTTTGAATTTCATTTTCTGGCAGTAAGTATTTGAACCTAACCAAACTGATGCAATAAATAAGATAGTAAAAAGAAAGCGGGCTCTATTTGACCGGTACATAAAACTCTCCATAATTATTTTAAATTTTATAAACTTGTTAATATCTATCTACGTCGATTTTTCATAGAGCTTATATATTCGTCCGGATTTAATGGAATAAGAGAGCGCACCATATCCGGATAGAAGTGACAATATTTTGAATTCGTTAATCTTGCCTGTTCAAACAACCATTTCCTGGCTTGTTCTTTAGAGGGCTTTGCGCCATCTCCAATCCAATAGCTCAAAATTTTTAAGAACCCGGGAGTTCTTATAATACACCAGGGCTGTGTTTCCAGATCAAATTTTTTATGTGTCCACCAGCTCCAGCTTACATTTGCACCTTCAAGAAATTTTGTTGCCTTCTTATTAATAGTATACGAAGGACCTTGCTCACCCGTTTCACCATGCCATAAAGGGATATTATACTTTTTGCGCAGCGTATCCCACCTGACAAGCCCCTCAGCATCGGATGTAGGCGGATAGGAATGAAACGCCATCGCCAGATGCGGATCCCAATTCATCGGTTCTAATATATTAAACGTCTGCGCCCAATCATCTCCTTCAATAAAAATTATTCCCTGCTTATCAACTGTGCGAATAGTATCTGTGAGCTTGACATAAAGCTGACGAAGTAATTTAGGATCTATATTTTTATAACGAATTAACAGCGGTTCATTAAGAAGATCATACCCGGTAATGCAGTCATTATGTTTATATCTCTCTGCAATCTTATACCAGAGGTCAATAGTCCTTTGCCAGTATTTATCCTTTTCAGTCCAGAGCATTGCTTCACCGTCGCTGTCGGAAATATTTTCAGCATTCTGACTGCCCGGTGCGCCGTGCATATCCCAGATAATTCCGATCTGATAATTTTCGCACCACTTTACCAGGCTATCTAACAAACTAAAACCGTTTTTAGAATACAGAAACGGCGGGTAATCCGGCTGCCCTTCGCGCGGTTGTAATTCCGAAGCTAAAATAGGAATGCGCAAAGTATTAGCGCCCCAGGATTTCATTGCAGCAATATCAGATTCGGTAAGAAAATTTTTATGATAAAGCTCCCAGAATTTTTCCGCATCTTTCTCACCGATAAGCTCAACTATTGCATGCTCAAATAGCCGCGGTCTGTCTATCTTTCGTATTCCCCACATATACCCTTCCGGTAAAAGCCAGCCTCCTAATCCAAAGCCTTTAAGGATTACCTTTTTACCGGTTTTTATTTCTACAAAGTTTTGCCCATCGGTAGTATACTGAGCATAGTTGTTGTTAATCAAAAGTATAAACACCGTTAAAAGTAAAAAAAGAGTAGTTCTCTTTAGAATATTTTTTTCTGTTTTATATTTCATTAATTTTCTCCGGCGTCAAAAATCTATCTTTATCATTTTGTTATTCTTCTGCCGCTGTACCTTGTGTTAATTTTATATAAAGATGATCTTGCGGTGATAAAAAGGGTCTTCCTATCTTTACCCCCAAAGACAATATTGGACGGACGTTCGGGAACTTCTATTTCGGCAATTTGCTTTCCACTTTTATCATAGACGAATACGTTACCGGCAGGTATATAAACATTTCCTTTCGAATCCACCGCTGCATCGAGCTCGCCTCTTTCTGCAAATAGTTTGGGTTCCGAAAGCGAGCCATCGGGATTAACCGAAAACATAAATGTCCTTTGATCAAATTCATCCGCCATATAGAACGGATAACCCGGAACTGCTTTCCTTAATGAAAACGCCCTCCGCAGATCTTCACATTGCGGGATAAATGTTGACCCGTCCGGAGACATAAATTCTTCCTTTAATGGATTAAAAGCTTCCTTACTTCTGTAAGATAAATATGCCGTAAAAGATGAATGTGTTGTAGGCGGATTATCTTTTGTATAAGTTGTTACGGTTAGGAAATCATGTTCGTCGCGCCACCTGTGTGCAGGCAGAACCGCAATTTTTGCATTTACAGAATCGGGTGACACAGCATTAAGTATAGTGATATCTTCTTCGGAACTGTCTGGATTGAATGCCACAACTCCGCCTTCACTTGTAGTTACTAAGAGATTATCCGCCTGATCGAATACGAGCGCGATTGGCTCAACCAGCAGCTCTCTAACAAGAGATAGTTTATTATTATCCGGCGACCATTTATAAATGCTTCGCCAACGGGTATCCACAAAATAAAGGTTACCTTTACTGTCAACCGCTGCGCCGTCAATAAATTCAAAACCGCCTATTACCTTTTCTATTTTTGCACCGGGAGCTGCAATTGAAGAAAGATTTGCGCTGCTATTTCTATGCGGAGAATTACCGGAAACATTTAACCGTGAAATCTCTCTGTCTCTGATCTGGAAATCATAAGACTGATCATATACAGTATTATCATAAGAAAACTTTGTCGGGCTGTAAACATGAATGCCGTCGAATTCAATATTTTTTGAATCATTTAACACCACACCATTTGGAAACGGACTAATCATCCTAATGACGCGGTAAAGAAATAAATTTGCAAAAGTTAGATTACCGCAATGCTCTATCCGCAGCGGTAGTGCATGCGCACTCTCGGCGCTTTCTTCCTCCATCTGCATATCATAAATATTCCAGTTGGAAACATTCTTAAAAATTACTTCGTTTCTAACATGATGCTCGATTGAAACTGCATAAAGCCTGCCCGGAGTTTTAGTATCCGATACATAAATGCCTGCCTGCGCAAATGTATTCGGTGTCCAGATATCTTTAAAGGTTCCTCCGCCGCCGTTGGTAATCCATAAACTCCAATATTCAGAGTCCCATTTTCTATTTCTTTCCGGTGGACCATTCCGGAATTCATTATATACAGACACAGGAGAACCGTCGGCATTATAAGTACCATGACCGCCGAGGAAACGAACATCGTTCATTAATGAATTTGTTCCTGCCATCCATTTTGCAGCTACTGCCCGGTTGTTATCCGCACCGGGATCTAGACCTATTCCGGTTACAATATTACTTCCGCCTTTAGGCGCTTCAAGTACTGCCTTCGGACTTCCTACTCCGCCGAAGGCTGGCGTTTTATCTTCTAGAACAATTTGGGTCGTTACAGGATTAAGCCCTATCAAAACCGTATTTGGTTTCAGCTCAATTGTTTGCGTTACAAGATAACGACCAGTCGGAAGATAAATTGCCGGATACATATCAATCGCTTTTTTCAAGGCTCCCGTATCATCTGTTTTACCGTCTCCCTTTGCACCTAAAGAAATTAGGTTAACCCAATTTGTACATGGCGGCAGAGCAGGTATATCTGATTTTAGAATTGGCGGAGTCTTTTGAAGCGGTTTGATCTTTTGAATAGTTTTTATTTCGGGGGTGTACCCGAGATCAGCAATCTGAAGACCGTGACTAAGGTCTTCTACACTGTAAATTCCGTCAGGTACATTTATCTGTTTTTTGCTCTCCCTAAAAAAGGCAAGGACAGGAACATCAATGCAAACATCATTCTTCATATTGAACTGCATGCGTGCATTATAATCATTGCTGATAATAATAGCCGGACCGCTGACATTTTCGAATAATG
>JAJYIL010000149.1 GCA_021790055.1 Bacteroidota bacterium | reverse complement strand
AATTATCACTCGCTTCCAGGGTACTAAAGCTGACGGACACGGGAATCATACAGCCTCGGAAATATTAGCTGCAGAAGCATTTAAGCTTGCCGGTAATCCAAAAGCTTTCCCCGAACAATTGAAATACGTAAAGCCCTGGCAGCCCAAAAGAATTCTTTGGAATGCGTGGCTTCCATTGTTAGAGAAGGAACATGCTGATCTAAATTACTTTATAAAAGTTGATGCCGGCATTTATAATCCTTTGTTGGGAAAATCTTATCCTGAAATTGGTGCTTTAGCCAGAAGCATGCACAAGACTCAAGGCTTCGGCTCGAGCCCGCAATATGGTGAACAGATAAATTATTTTAGGCTAACAGACGGCGCACCTGCTAAACACGGCTTGTTTGATGGAATCGATATGACCTGGAATAGAGTTCCAGGCGGGAAAAAAATAGGACGTCTTCTTAATGAAGCAGACGATGAATTCAACCCGGAAAATCCTTCGGAAATAATTCCGGTACTTCTTCAAGCTTATAAAGAGATGAATCAATTGAAAGATAATTACTGGGTTCAATTAAAGAAAAAAGAATTGGTGAATGTTATACGCTCTTGTGCCGGAATTTTTATTCAGTCCAAAGCCTCTGATTATTCTGCAGTCCCCGGACAAAAAATTACCGTAACCTCAGAGATTATCAACAGGTCAAACTTTCCATTCACGCTAAAGAAAGTTGAAACAACCTACCAAGTAAATGAAAGCGCCGTTGATAAAAAACTGGAAAAAGAAAATCTTTTAAAGATAACTTCCGAAGTAAGAATTCCGGATAATGCAAAATATTCCCAGCCTTACTGGCTTGTACATAAACACGGTCTCGGAGATTATGTTGTTGATGACAAAAGATTAATCGGCAAGCCGCAAAACGATCCGCCGCTTGAAGCTACTTTTACAGTATCAGCCGGAGACCAGGATTTAGATTTTACAATACCCGTTAACTATGAATGGAATGACCCGGTTGCCGGTCAAAAGATAAGACCATTTATTATCGTACCCCCGGTAGCTATAAATATAGGAAGCAAGAATTATGTTTTCCCATCAGACAATTCTAAAAAAATTAATATCGCATTAACGGCAAATGAAAACAACATATCCGGAATTTTAAAGCTTAATATTCCGGTAGGATGGAAGATCGAACCGGCGCAGCAAAACTTTTCTTTTCTTCAAAAGAACGATGTAGCTCCATTTACATTTACGGTAACGCCTCCGCCAACCAGTTCGGATGTTGAGTTGACTGCTGAAGCGTATGTTGGAAATAAGATTGTTACTCAAGGAATGGTTACAACCAGTTATTCTTATATTCCTACTCAAACTGTTTTTCCGCCTGCCGAGGCAAAGCTTTTAAGACTCGATGTTAAAAAGGTAATCAATAATATCGGTTATATCATGGGTCCAGGCGATGATATGCCGCAATGCCTTAAAACTCTCGGTTACAAGGTAACAATGCTTTCGAACAAAGAGATTGAGAACGGAAATTTATTAAAATACGATGCCATTATAACCGGGATAAGATTATACAACACAAATCCGGCAATGGTATACGAACAGCCAAAACTTTTAGAATACGTTAAGAGCGGCGGTACGCTTGTTGTCCAATATAATAAGAACTTTGGTTTGGTAACTGATAAAATCGGACCATATCCATTTCATATTTCCGTCCATAGGATTACCGATGAAACTTCTAAGGTAAAATTTATTGATCCGTCAAGCCCTCTGTTAAATTTTCCAAACAAAATTACGGAGGAGGATTTTAATAGCTGGATACAGGAGCGAGGTATTTATTTTGCCGATAAATGGGATCCGCATTATAAAACAGTAATTGAGTGTCATGATCCCGGCGAAGATGAGCTGCCCGGCGGATTAATTTATACTAAATACGGTAAAGGCGTTTTTATCTATACCGGCTACGACTGGTTTAGAGAACTGCCCGCGGGAGTGCCCGGCGCTTACAGGTTATTTGTTAATATAATCTCCGCAGGCAAGTCTTCAGAAACAATCAACTAATTCTTTATTATAATCTTATTCGTAAGTAGTTCCTGAGGTTGATGAACTTAATAAGGTTTCATATTCCCTTTTTATTAGTTTTGATTAAGATAGAATTAAATGCTCCTAACTACCTTATAGTGAGGTCTAACTTTAGTAACTCAAATCCCCACACGTGAAAATTGACCTTATTATCTTTTTCACATTATAAACCTCAGCTTTTATTTATTTTTTAGTAAAGCTTACTTTGAGGAGATAAGGCTTATTCAAAGGTTTTCCAAAACAAAATATAAATTATTATTTTGTACCTGATAATAATTTCGATTTTAAATTGGAAAAAGAAAGAAAGCTTCAAATTATTAAGGCTGCTGCAAAGCGCTTTGACAAGCACGGCGTCAATAAAACAACACTGAACGAGATAGCCCGCGACCTTCGTATTGGCAAGGCTACAATTTACGGTTACTTCGTTTCAAAAGAAGAACTTTTCTTTTCAGTACTTGAGTGGGAAGGCTCGCAGTTTCTGGAAGAAGCCCGAGCCATCTTCAACAATGAAGAGTTTCAACTTAGAGACCGCTTTCTACAATATTTCGATTCCAAGGAAAGTATATCTCAAAGATATAAACTGATGCTCGATTCATTCCTCAAGGTTCTAGATGAAAAAGGGATCGATGGAGAAATGCTCTTCATAAAAAATCTTTTAGCACGGGAAGAGGACCTCATCAGGTCGGTGCTTACAAAGGCTTATGCCGGCAAAAGCTTTAATATTGAATCTTCATTACCTGTCTTTATAGCGCTTAAAAGCTGGGGGCTATTTTTCGGATTTAAACTCTACACACTATCAGTTCAACCCGACAGCTTACACCTCAAGGAAATTCTTTTAAAAGAAATTGATAATTTTTTAGCTTAGCTCTTTGTATTCTCATTTTCGTCCCTTATTTTGGAACTGCGGATTCTAATCAAATAAATAATTTCTATTCACAATATAGAGGTGGTGCTATGAGGAAAAACTTTCTGTATTCTTTCCTTAATTTTCTTTCTATACTGTTTTTTTTTGCAGTTTGATTGCTCTTCAAAGAAGATGTCAAAAGAAGATCAGGTTGCCAGCGGAAAATATCTTGTTAACATTGGCGGATGCAATGACTGCTACTCGCCCAAAATGATGACACCTATGGGTCCGGTACCGGATTCAACCAGATTATTGTCGGGACATCCTGCCGACCAGCCGCTTGCTGCTTTTGATCCTCAAACAGTTGCACCGGGCAAATGGATTTTAACCGATGGCGGTACTACTACATGGATTGGTTCCTGGGGAATTTCTTATTCTGCAAACCTTACTCCGGATTCTACTACCGGCTTAGGAGCCTGGACCGCAGAAGAATTTATTAAGGCGATGAAAACAGGAAAACATATGGGCTCCGGGAGAATGATTTCGCCCCCAATGCCATGGGAATCTATCGGCAATCTGAGTGATAACGACCTTCGAGCAATGTTCGCATATCTTCAATCTTTAAAACCAATCGACAACAATGTACCCGCACCTGTTCCGTCAAATATGCTTTCTGAAATGCTAAAGAAGAATTAATTAGCGGGAGCTTCGGCTCCCCTTTATTTTCTTTCCTTTCTCTAATTAAAGAGAAGATTTTAGTGTATTTTCTCATGACTGGCAAGCAACAATTTATTTAATGCTGAAATTTATTACAAGAAGTTTGGTTTACTTTTTGAAGATGTGACAGCATTAAATTAGAAAATTGGAATATGAATGTCCGGGGTAAAATGAAAATGAAGCTAATTACTACTCTATTAGGGGTCATATTGGTATCATCAGTCGCTTTTAGTCAAAACTTTTATTTGGGAGTCGGAACCTCAAGCGATGTACAGGGAACTTCATGCGGCTCATGCCATACTGCAAATAATATAGCTGCTCAATATCCTTTTTATGATACCTGGAAATTAACAAAGCACGCTCAAGCTTACGATTCACTTAAATCAAGACTCAGCTATAGTTGTTTACAATGCCATACAACAGGTTGGGATACTTCCGTTGTTAATGGCGGCGCTGATGAATATGTAAAGAAAGATACTTCCAAACAAGGTTATGTAATTACTGATTCTGCCGGTTTTGCAAGAACTAAAAACGTTCAATGTGAAGACTGCCACGGACCGATGGGCAATGCAAACGGTACCTTAAATACGGAATACCATTTTGGATATTTAACCGGAACAGGAACAAATGTACCGGACTATTCTGCACAGGTCTGTGGGAAGTGTCATTCAGGTTATAATCCCTTTTATGAAGAATGGCTTCAATCTAAGCACGCTCAATCAACCTCCGGCTCAGCAGCATTTGCAGCATCTAATAAGTCTTGCGCAAGATGTCATGTCGCCCAGAACTTTGTTGCATACATGAAAAATCCATCGACCTACAAAGATACAATTTTAGTTACAGGAAGTGCGATGCAGCCTCTTACATGCGTTGCCTGCCATAGCCCTCACAATGCACAATACGTTGCACAATTAAGAGCTGATGTTACACCAAACGCTGTCATTTGCGATAAATGTCATTATGCTCAAATGGATTCGGTAAATGTAAATGCAACTCCTCATGAGCAGTCGGGACTTGCATTAAGCGGCGATCCGCTTTTTGGTTATAGATATGCAGGATATAAGTATGATAACTCGGCACATAAGTGGGCAGCTACAGAAAGATGCATTAACTGCCATGTAAACATGTCTCCAAATCCTGATGGAAGCAATAACTTCGGTCATACATTTGAGCCTAGAGTGCAGGCATGCGAAGGATGCCATGCGGATTATGCCGCGTCTGTTAATATTGCCGATTCGGCAAAAATGTTTGATTATAGAGGAGTTCAAACCACAACAGACAGCTTAATGAATATTCTTCAAGCTAAATTGAATAATGCTTCGTCTGCTGATTCTGCTACCTTCTCTTTTAAGGCGGCTAATTATAATCTGCTTGCAGTACAAGCCGACGGTAGTCAAGGTATTCATAACACAAGATTAATACAAGAGCTCTTAAGGAGTTCAATCGCATCTTTCACTCCGACAGGAGTTGCAGATGAAAAGAATAATATACCGGCTGCTTTTGAATTAAGCCAGAATTATCCTAACCCATTCAACCCGACCACAACGATAAAATTCTCTTTGCCGGTTTCATCAAATGTAAAGATTATAATTTATAATTCAATTGGTCAGGAAGTACAAACACTTGTAAACCAGCACTATTCGCCCGGCAGTTATACGGTTCAATGGAACGCAAACAATTTAGCCTCGGGTGTCTACTTATACAGAATAGAAGCCAAGAACTTCAGCTTGGTTAAAAAGATGGTTCTTTTAAAATAAATGTCTTGAAGAAACCTGATTCAATATAATCTATCGGATAGACAAAATTATAGACTAAATCAATAAGTAAAATTATAGGAGGAACAATGTTGAAGAGAATAATCGTAACATTACTTTTATTTGTATCCCCGTTTTTATTAGCACAGAACGCTAAGCCTCATGGATATGTCGGAGCGGAAATGTGCGGGATGTGCCATAAAACTGAAAAGCAAGGCAACCAGTTTGGTATTTGGAAAGAAAGCAAGCATGCGCAAGCATATCAAGTATTGCTTTCCGACGAAGCAAATAAGATTGCAAAGGAAAAAGGCTTTACTACACCGGCAGCAAAGACACCGGAATGCTTAAAGTGCCACGTTACTGCTTATGGAGTTGATGCTTCCCTGCTTGGTCCAAAATACAAAATGGAAGACGGCGTTCAGTGCGAGACTTGCCATGGTCCCGGCTCTGATTACAAAATGCTTTCAATTATGAAAGACAAGACAAAAGCAGAAGCAGCCGGTTTGCAAGTTCATACGGATCTTAAAACTTTCTGCGCTACTTGTCATAATTCCCAAAGCCCTACTTACAAAGCCGGCTGGGACGCAGTTGCAAGCTTTGCGAAAATTAAACATGATATTCCGAAGGCTCAATAAAAAGTTTCCCGGGATTAAAAAACCGGGATCTCTTTTAGAATATCCCGATTTCTTACAGATAAATCCTAAGACCGAGATCATTACGCGAAAGAAATAATGAAAATGAAAAGATTACTTGTAATAATTTTCTGTCTAATTTCAACCTCTACATTAGTCTTTCCTCAGAATATTAATATAAACGGAAGATTTTCTTCTTCCGTTTATTCTTTTCAAAGATATGATACTGTACAGGCGTCTAACAACTATCTTAGTGCTTACCAGATGTTAAACCTGAACATAAGCAAGGGTAATATTGCGCTTCATTCTTATATGAATCTTGAAAATGACCTCGCTACAAAGACAGAAGGCACACCGAGAATGAGCTTTTATAATTTATTTCTCGAAGTACGGAACCTTTTTGATATTGCAAATATTAAGCTTGGAAGGCAGCCTCTTTTTAACAGCGTAGCCGGAGGTATTTTTGACGGCATAGACCTTGACATGAGAAAAGATGCATACAAATTTACAGCTTATTATGGAGGCAATTCCCCTGCATACGAAAAATTGGCTGTTACAAATGACTTCGCAGATAATTTTGTCTTGGGTGGAAAGTTTACAACAGTAGCAATTAAGGATTTCCAGATAGATCTTAGCTATATAAATAAAAATTACAAGCCGGAGCCTTACTGGGCAACCCGGCTTGATGCGAGCCTTAATCCTATTCAAGTTTTGATTGATAATAATTCCAGTCAGTACCAGTTTGCATCCGCAGAGGTTGCATATAATTTGCGTGATGAACTTTCAATAAATACAAGATATGATTATGACTTGAATTATAATACAACTTCTAAAGTCGAGTTAGACGGAACTTACAACCCGACAAAAAAGCTTAACTTCGATTTCTACTATAATTTCAGAGCACCGGAAATTAGGTACAATTCCATCTTCTCAGTATTCGATTATGGAAACACTCAAGAAGTTGAAGTGGGTGCCGGTTATCAATTGAATAAGACATTCACGCTTTCCGGGAGATATGGAGACGTTGTTTATCAAGACGCTAATTCTCAAAGAGTATCTATCGGTCTAACTTCAAACTACGGAAGCATATCTTACAGAAAGACGTTCGGCTACGCAGGCGAACTCGATGCTCTCTCTCTGTACGGAGCGTATACAATGCTAAAAGGACTTCTAACTCCATCGCTGGGACTTACATATACAAAATATAAGCTATCGGAATCCGATGCCGCAAATGATCTTGCTGCAATTATTGCAGATGTTAATGTACGTCCGCTGGATGTATTTTCCTTTG
>JAJYIL010000148.1 GCA_021790055.1 Bacteroidota bacterium | reverse complement strand
ATTTCTGTTTTTCACGTTTCCAAATTAAATTACGGAAACTTTATTGTCAAGTAATAGTTTCCGAGGATATAATTATTTTTTTGTAGGTGAGAGTGAAATCACAAAGATTCTATTTTACATTTACTTTGAAGGAATAGCTTTCCAACGGCTTTGCCCCGGCTTCCCACGAATAAACATAATTGAATTTAACATTAGTAGTGCCGCTGCCGACTGCTTGGAAAGTCCAGGTTTCCTTTCCTGCGGCGTTCGGAAGGGTTTCGAAAGGCTGTACGAAATTTGTTCCCAGGAGAGTTAGTACCTTATTATCAAGAGGCTTGCCCAATACCCATTTTAAGCCGGCAGAATGATTTGACTCGAGCACGATTACAAATTTCTCTCCCCTGACTACATTAACCGGCTCGGAAGGATCGCTAAAGACATTTTGAAGATTTCCCGCAGAAGCTGTTTCCGACTGGAGGTCTATTGACTTTTTGATTCTTATGAATTTTGCCCCTAAAAAATTTCCGGTGCTGTCGAAATCAGATGCGAAATATGCAAAGCCCAAAAGAGGACAATTATCGCACCCGTTTCTTAAGCTGTAATTAACAATAATCCGTACTCCATGATGAGGTAAATCTTTCTTCTCAGGATAATCCGTACCTTTTCTGTCTACCGGGTAAATTGAGATATACCGGTACGAATTCTTTAATTCCCGGTAAGCCTGATTTTGTTCCAGTCTATCTATATTGAGGTAATCATGATCATCAACATTAATTAAATCCGGAGTGCAATTTACAAGCAGGCATCCTTCATGATTAGTATTCCTAAAAACATAATAGACGCTTGCAACACCAACTTCACCTAATTGCTTATAACCATCCATGTACCCTTTCCCATTAATCATGGCAGAGAATCGGGTAGCAGCTTCCGGTGCGCCTGCGGCAGACATTTCATTCAATAAGCAATCATACATTTTATTTTCCTGCAGTGCACCGCAAACGGTATAAATCTTCTGCATAGCTTCGAAGGAAGGTCTCCAGATTGCATCTGCAGATATTTTGTTACCGGAAGAATCCGGATTATTCCGGGGGATAATTGCTTGAGAAGCCGAGAAAAATGTTATCATAATCCCCATCAATATCTTCATATCAAGTCTCGAATAAAAATTTTTACTGCGCTATAAATAACATTTAGAAATTGAAATATCAAAATGCCGGGATGTTCTGTATTGAAATACTTCGAATGTGCAGGGACCATTGCTTGTCACGTTAGTTACTTCACCCGTCGTAATCTTAATAATAACCTTACTCTTAATCTAATTTAAGTTCGATTAAGATAAAGAGCAAGATTAAGAGTCTAATCTTAACTTCAATTTTTGATTCCTAATAAGTTAAGAAGAAAAGCAAATTCCATTGCAACCACCTTGTATCGCTCAAACCTGCCGGACGAGCCGCTATGACCCGCAGACATATTGGTATAAAGCAAAAGCATGTTGTCATCCGTTTTCATATCCCGGAGCTTTGCAATCCACTTTGCCGGCTCCCAGTACTGCACTTGCGAATCATTCAAGCCCGTCGTTACAAGCATGGCGGGATATTTTTTCCTTTCTACATTATCGTAAGGAGAATAAGAAAGAATATATTCGTAAAATTCTTTTTTATTCGGATCTCCCCACTCATCATATTCGCCAGTAGTCAGAGGAATGCTTTCATCAAGCATAGTTGTTAGTACATCAACAAACGGTACTGCAGCAATTACTCCTTTAAATAATTCCGGGCACATGTTGATTACGGTGCCAATAAGCAAGCCACCGGCACTACCGCCAATGGCAAAAAGGTTTTCCTTATTTGTGTAATTACTTTTTACTAAATGCTCGGCGCACGAAATGAAATCTGTAAAAGTATTTTTCTTGTGCAATAACTTACCATCCTCATACCACTGCCTCCCGAATTCCTGACCGCCTCTTATATGAGCGACGGCAAAAATAAATCCCCTATCTAGTAAACTTAATCTTACGGAAGAAAAATCAGCATCAGAGCTTATGCCGTATGAGCCGTAGCCTGTAAGCAACAAAGGATTCTTGCCATCCTTCTTCATTCCTCTCCTGTACACGATTGAAATCGGAACTTTTGTACCATCAGAAGCTAAAGCAGATATTCTTTCAGTTGCATAATTATTCTTATCAAAATTTCCAACTACTTCCTCATGCTTCAATAGTATCCTTTCCCCGGTTTTCAGATTGAAATCGTACGTAGAGTTGGGAGTTGTAAGAGAGGTATAAACAAATCTCAATTTATAAGATTCAAAGTCATAATTCGAAGTCAAGTAAATCGAATAGGCGCTCTCTTCAAAATCAATATATTTTTGAGATCGGTTGGTTAAATCAACTATTCTGATTTTCTTTAATCCATCTTGCCTTTCCTGAAGTACGAGGAAGTCTTTGAATACTTCGATTCCCTCAAGCAAAATTTTCTGCCGGTGGGGAACTCTTACTTTCCAATTTTTCTTTGACGGATTGTCGACCTCAGCTTCAGCCAGCTTGAAGTTTTTTGCGCTATCGTTAGTAGTAATTAAAAATTTATCCTCATGGTGGTCAACATAATATTCATGGTTTTCTTCTCTCATATTTATCAGCTTCAATTCGCTTTCGGGATTGTCGGCATCCAGGAAACGGTACTCAGTAGCTGTGTTGCTAAATGAACCAATCAGGATGTATTTACCGGATTTTGTTTTACTTACATAAACTCCGAACTTCGGATCAGTCTCATGGTACATCTCCATGTCTTTTAACGAATCATTATTTATGCTGTGTTTAAAAATTTTATATGAACGAAGCGCCTTATCCTTCTTTGAATAAAAAATTGAAGTGCTGTTATTTGCCCACGCGGTTGAACCTGCAGTATCTAATATCCTTTTAGAAAGCAATTCCCCGGTCACAAGATTCTTAAAATGAATTTCATACTTCCTCCTTCCCGAAAAATCAACTCCGTAAGCAAGGAGCTTGTTATTCGGGCTTACATTCAACCCGGTTACATTAATATACTTATGACCTTTAGCCATTTCATTTACATCAAGGATTATTTCTTCATCGGTACTAAGTGATCCTTTTTTCCGGCAATGAATAGGGTATTCTTTACCCTCTTGATAACGGTAATAATAGAAAAAGCCGTTAAACATATATGGAACCGACTGGTCTTCTTTCTTTATCCTTCCAATAATTTCATTAAAAAGATTTTCCTGCAGTTGAGAAGTATTTTCAAGCACCCGTCTTGTATATTCATTTTCCGCTTCAAGGTACTCCGAAACCTCTGGATTATTTATATCGTTCATCCAATAATAAAAATCAATCCTTGTATGACCGTGCTTTGTAATTTCTTTTCTTATCTTTTCAGCAACCGGCGGCTCCAGCTTATCAAATTCCTTCTGAGAGGCTTTTACTGCAGTATTATCTCTATACATATTATTTTACGAATTCTTGTTGTTATATATCTTTTTCGCTTTAATAAAAATAAAAAAACAAATTTGTCTTTACGGTATAATTAATCATTGCGAAAAATTGACGTGAGATAGCAAGGTAGGAGACATTTTGTCAATCGCTTTTTAAATTGTAATTTTACTTTAGATTTTTAAAGTGAATCTTTATTTGAATAACTCCAAGTAATTAAATAAAAACCAACTAAAGTGGAGCAATGGAAAAATGGATAGACGAGAATTTATAAAAAGAAGTTCTTTAGCTGCTTTGGCTGCCGGTTCTTTCGGCAGTATAGCTTCAATATTGCCAAACTCATTTCAAGAACAAACAAATTACGACTTGGTTGCCGTTAAAGGCGGCGAACCTGATGTAATGTTCGATAAAGCAATTTCTTCTTTGGGAGGCATAAAGAAGTTCGTTAAGAAGGGACAAACCGTTACCGTGAAACCGAATATCGGTTGGGATGTGGTGCCGGAAAAAGCAGCATGCACCAATCCCAAATTAGTTTCAAGAATCATTAAACTTTGCTTTGAAGCCGGGGCAAAAGATGTTTACGTTTTCGATCATACTTGCGATAGCTGGACACGCTGCTATTCTTCAAGCGGGATAGAAAAAGCCTCTAAAGATGCCGGCGCCAAAATCGTATCTGGTGCCAGTGAAGGTTACTACCAAAATGTTTCCATAAAGAAGGGAAAAAATCTAAAGTCTGCTAAAGTTCATGAACTTGTTTTGAATGCCGATGTCTTTATAAATGTTCCTGTCCTAAAAGAACATGGCTCAAGCCGGCTAACTGCCGGGATGAAAAATTTAATGGGTGCAGTCTGGGATAGAGGTTACTGGCACGGCAATAATTTACATCAATGTATTGCAGACTTTGCAACTTACCGGAAGCCGGACCTAACAGTTGTTGATGCTTACAATGTAATGATGAAGAATGGACCTCGCGGAAGATCCAAAGATGATCTTATCTTAATGAAATCTCTTATAGTTTCAACCGATATAGTAGCTGCAGATACAGCCGCTGCAAAGCTCTTCGGGGTAAATCCGGATGAGATTGAATATATAAATTATGCTGCTGAGCTGAATGTCGGAACAAAAGACTTAAGCAAGCTGAAGATCAAAAGGATCATTATGTAACTCAATTCTCGATACTTGATACTGGATTCTCGATACAGGATAAGAGATTTTTAAAGCCTTGGATAGTAATTAAAAACGGGTTTCTTTTTACGAGCATCAAGTATCCAGCATCGAGAATCGAGGAAAGTTTGAATCGATGAAATTATCTTACCTGAAAAAAATCCGGATTGTTGTTTCACTTATCTTTTTCATCTCCGTAACGGCTTTGTTTTTAGATTTTGGCAATTGGCTATCGCCAAGGTTTACAAATTATTTTACGTATCTTCAGTTCATACCATCGTTAATTAAATTTATTAGAATAACGGGAATAGCTGCAGCAGGATTTATTTTTATCGTGTTCTTAGCCTTATTATTCGGCAGAATTTACTGCTCGAGCATTTGCCCGCTTGGAACTCTTCAGGATATTTTTTCATTTATTCATAGAAAAATCGTTAAGAAAAAATATTTTAAACATAGAAAAGCAAGCAGCCGGATACATTACGCATTTCTCATTCTCGCGGTAATCTTTTTACTAAGCGGAAGCTTATTTGCAGTCAACTTACTTGATCCTTACAGCAACTTCGGAAGAATCACCGTACAGCTTTTTAAGCCGCTGCTGTTGGTTTTGAATAACCTGCTGGCTTTTACCTTGGATAAGTTGAACATCTACTCTATTTATCCGGTAGAAATAAAAGGAATAAATTTCATCGGGTTGACCTTACCGTTTTTATTTTTGGTAATCGTTTTCTGGATGTCGTTTTCTTCAGGAAGACTATTCTGCAATACCGTTTGTCCGGTCGGAGCTTTGCTCGGATTGCTTTCAAGATTTTCTCTATACGAATTAAAAATAGATAAGGAGAAATGTATTAGCTGCAATCTTTGCGAAAGAGCCTGCAAGTCGGAATGCATTGATAAGAAAGGAAAGTACCTCGACTTCAGCCGCTGTGTAAGCTGCTACAATTGCATTGCCGTTTGCCCAACTAATGGAGTAGGTTATTTTTACGGCTTGAAAAAGAATGAACTAAGTGGCGGTGATAATGTAGACCTCAAAAAAAGAAATTTTATTCTTTCATGTATGGGATTAATGCTTCTACCCGTCACTTCAATTTTCGCACAGATAAAAATTGCACCCAAGAATCCAAGCAAGCTCCCTATCGTCAAAAAAAATCCTGTAACTCCACCGGGCTCTATTAGTATCGAGCATTTTACTGCCAACTGTACTGCGTGTAATCTCTGCATAAGCGCTTGCCCGGTACAAGTGCTTCAACCTTCTTTCCTGGATTATGGAATTCTTGGCATTATGCAGCCGAAGATGGATTACCAAACAAGCTTCTGCAATTTCGAATGCATCATTTGCAGCCAGGTTTGTCCCAGCGGCGCTATTCTTCCAATAGAGCCCGGAAAGAAAAAGATAACACAACTCGGCAAGGTTACGTTCGTAAAGGAGAATTGCATAGTTTATACGGAAAAAACCGACTGCGGCGCTTGCTCAGAACACTGTCCTACTAAGGCAGTTTCAATGGTTCCTTATCATGAAGGCAACGAAATAATTGCAAGCTTACGTATGCCTCAAGTCCAAAATGAATATTGCATTGGCTGCGGCGCATGTGAGTATGCCTGCCCAGTAAAGCCGTACAAGGCAATTTATGTTGAAGGCAACCCTGTTCATCAAATAGCCAAAAAGAAGGAAGAAAAAAAGATCAAAGAAAAAATTAATTACAAGGAAGACTTCCCTTTCTAATCCTATGTTATTCTCTTATCTATCTTACTGCTCTCGTGTTCGTAATCTTGCCCTTATTCTTAATATTAAGCTGTTAAAATCCGATTAAGATCAAGATTACGAGCGCCACTAAAACGTCATTCTTTCATCCCTACAATTTGTGCAGCACCATGCGTTGTATCTTTTCTCGTGATTCTGTTTAAGCCGGCATCTTTTAGCCAGGAGAATATTTCTTTTTCGGTAAACGTATCTCCGCCTTCGGTATTCACAAGCATATTCAAAGCAAAGAACGCACCGCTTGCAGGAGTAGTCCTGTCTTCATTCATAGCATAATCTTGAATAACAACCTGACCATTTTTATTTAACGCCCCTACGCATTTTCGAATTAGCTTTTTATTTTCTTCAAATGAATTGCTGTGGACAATTGCCGATAGAAAAATCAAGTCGTAGCCGGAACCTAAATCATCATGCAAATAATTACCCTTGATGGTTTTTATTTTATCTTGAAGCCCTGCTTGCTCAATATATTTCTGCGTTAAAGGAATAATATCCGGAAGATCGAAGACAACCACACTTATATCTTTCTTTGCATTTACAATCTCCATCGAAAAGGCACCGGAGCCGCCGCCGACATCCAGAACCTTATGAATGTTTCTTAGGTCCATCAAGCCGACGTCTTCCGGGGCTTGCCTTACTGCCCTGTAATGCATTGCTTCTATAAAATTCTCCGCCCAATTTCTACTGCCGTCATTGTTCCGCGTTACACGCTTTCCCGAGCGAACCGTACCTGTAAGTCCGCTCCATGAATCCCATAAATTCACCGCATGCATAATATTTGAGAAATAGTCCTGCTTTCCCTTTACAAGGAATTTTGAAGAGAAGCTTGTGTTGGAAAATTTCCCGTTTCGCTTTTCAAGAAAATTCATTGTGCAAAGCGCATTCATCAGCCTGTCTGTTGCTCTTTCATCCGATGAAAGCTTATTTGCTACATCTCCAGATGTTTTAGCATTATCGCCTAAGACGGTAAATATTTCCATCTAAATC
>JAJYIL010000147.1 GCA_021790055.1 Bacteroidota bacterium | reverse complement strand
ATTTGTATGAAGCGACTGCGTACCGCCAAGTACTGCTGCAAGCGCCTGGAATGCGGTTCTTATTATATTATTCTCAGGCTGCTGCGCTGTTAAGGTGCATCCGGCGGTTTGAGAATGAAATCGCAGCCACCACGAACGCGGGTTCTTAGCGCCGTACTTCTCTTTCATTCTCTTTGCATAAATTTTTCTCGCCGCACGGTACTTCGCAATCTCTTCAAAAAAATCCAAATGAGAATTGAAGAAGAAAGAAATTCTAGACGCAAACTCATCTACATCCATTCCTCTTTCAATGCATGCTTCGATGTATGCAAATCCATCGGCAAGAGTGTAAGCTAATTCCTGCGCCGCCGTCGACCCTGCTTCACGGATATGATAGCCGCTGACGGAAACCGGGTTCCACTGCGGAACCTCTTTCGCACAGTACTCAATCATGTCGACAATAATTCTCATTGACGGAGCAGGCGGATAAATATATTCCTTCTGTGCAATGTACTCTTTCAGAATATCGTTTTGAAGAGTGCCTCGCAAATTTCTTATATCGACATTCTGTTTTTGTGCAACCGCAAGGTAGAATGCAAAAACCATTGCTGCCGGCGAATTGATTGTCATTGACGTCGAAACTTTATCAAGTGGAATTTTATTGAACAGCACTTCCATATCCTGAAGTGAAGAAATTGATACACCGCAGATTCCTACTTCGCCTTCGCTAAAAGGCGCATCTGCATCCCATCCCATCAAAGTCGGGAGGTCGAATGCAACCGAGAGCCCGGTTTGCCCGTGATCAAGCAGGTAATGAAATCTCTGGTTAGTATCTTCCGGCGTTCCGAAACCTGCAAACTGTCGCATCGTCCAGATTTTACCTCGGTAGCCGTTGGAATGAATTCCACGAGTGTATGGATATTCACCGGGGAAGCCAATCTCCGATAAATAATTTATGCTCTCAACATCTTCAGGACCATAAAGTACTTTAACGTCTTCACCGCTGACAGAAGTAAACTTCATTCCGTTAGTCTTAAGCGTTTTAGTTCTTTCATCGAACGCACTTTTCCTTTTTTTATGCTCATTGCTGATCATTTTAGTCCTCATCAGTTTTTTTTGAAACTATATTATTGCCTCGCACCTTTTGGGCTCACGGCAACTTATAATTCTATGGTAATAACAAAATCTTCTTTTCTGCTATGGCTATCAAACAACATCTCGAAATAATTGCATGTTCGCATTACTGCATGATGAACATATAACCCGAATAACTGACATTCATGCCGAATATATTCCATTAATATTTTTTATATGAGAGCAATCGACAACCTCCGGCTTCCAACTAACATCTAAGAAGTTCTACCAAATCTTCTGTCAAACTCTTCAAGAGAAATCTTTACAACCACCGGTCTACCGTGGGGGCAAACGTACGGCATTGATGTCGCGAACAACTGGTCAATTAGCAGCCGCATTTCTCTTTCAGAAAGATAATCACCGGCTTTAATAGCTGCCTTACAAGAATAAGTTTTTGCAAGGTATTCTCTTGATTCTAACTTTTTCTCACGAAGGTTAACGGAATATTCCTCAAGTATTTCTATAATAACCTTTTCTTCGGAGCCTTTCTTTATGTCTTCCGGAACTCCTTCTATAACTATGGTATTCTTACTGAAAAACTTAATCGTAAATCCCAACTTCGTCAAGTATGGGTTTATTTCTTTTAGAATCGCAAACCGTGCCGGGTCTATCTCAATAGTTTTCGGGAAGAGCAGTTGTTGTGAAAAGGGAAGATTCGCTTCAAAGCGCTTCAATGCTTTCTCATATAAAACTCTCTCGTGTGCAACATGCTGATCGATTATCATCAGCCCGGTTTTTATTTGCGATAAAATATATTTATTCTGAAGCTGTACTATAAACGGAGTATCAACTTCATCTCTTGATTTCCTTCCCGTGTTTTCAGCCTGATGAAAAATCTCCCGGCTATCGGTTTTGTCAAACGGAAGCTTTGGCAAACTTTGAATTTCAGACGGAGCTATCTTATCCGGAATGGAACTGAAAATTAAATCAATATCTCTATCGGAAAAGTCCCTTTTTGCATAAGACTGCTTGTTCGGGAATACCGGTCTATCGGAAAAATCATCTTTCTCCACTTTCGTGAAATTATTGAAATTTATTTTCTCACCTTCTTCAGTAGTTTGAGTAAACGCCATGTTGGGAACAAGATCGTGCATTCCAAGTCCCTTTTTAACAACTGCAAGCACAAAATTATAAACACTTTTCTCGTCGTCAAACCTAACTTCTAACTTTGAAGGATGAACGTTGACGTCGATTCGCTTGGGGTCGAGTTCAATGAAAAGGATGAAGAAAGGATAGTCACCCTTCTCGAGAATATTTTCATAAGCCTTAAACACAGCGTGGTTAATATGCCGGCTGATAACATACCGCCAATTTAAAAATACATACTGGCTGCCTTTGCTTTTCCTAAGCATAGCAGGCTTACCGATAAATCCGGTTACGCTGAGAAAATCAGTGCATTCATCAACCGGTATTAAAGCATCGAGCATGTTGTCTGCAAATACCTGGCGGATTCTTTCTTCCGTTTTTCCGGCAGCATAATCGAAAATAACTTCATCATCATTGTATAACTTGAAACAAATTCCGGGATGTCCGAGAGCGGTTTTGTTAAATGTATCAATAATGTGCTTAAGTTCGGTTGCGTCTGTTTTTAAAAAATTTCTTCTTGCTGGAGTATTGAAGAATAAGTTCTTAACAGCAATTGAAGTGCCTTTCGGGAACGAGCCTTTCTCTTTTGCAATTGTCTCGCCGTCATCAATCCTGATTATCGTACCGAGTTCTTCATTCCTAGTTTCAGTTTTAATTTCCAGTTGACTGACAGCAGCAATTGAACTGAGCGCTTCGCCCCTAAATCCAAGAGTTGAAATTGAATCAAGGTCTTCCAGCTTTTGTATTTTACTTGTCGCATGCTTCTGCACGCAAAGTACTGCATCCTCTTCCGTCATTCCAGTTCCGTCATCAATTACCTGGATTAAAGACTTACCTGCGCGCTTTACGAGCAGTTCAATTGATGAGGCACCTGCGTCAATGGAATTTTCAAGCAATTCTTTTACAACCGATTCCGGTCTCTGTACAACTTCGCCGGCGGCAATTTTATTTGCAATGTTCTCAGGTAATATATTAATTTTTGTTGCCATTACTATTTCGTCTTACATAAACAAGAATTTCGAACTCGTTTTTTTTATATCTTGAAGTAACTTTCCACTCATCCATATTTATTTTCGGGAAGAACACGTCCCCTTCGGCTTCAAAGTTCATATTTGAAATAATCATTTCGTCAACCGTATCCATTGCCTGCCTGTAAATTTTAGCTCCACCAATAATAAAGATTTTTTCATAATTTTGTTTCTCGCAAAACACATACGCTTCTTCCAAGCTGTCGAACATTTTTGTGTCTGCGAATTCATAATTAAGATTTTTATTTCTCGAGATAATTATGTTTAACCTGCCTTTCAAAGGCTTGCCAAGCGTTTCAAACGTTACCCGCCCCATAATTACCGGGTAACCGAAAGTAGTCTTTTTAAAATGCTGGAATTCTTCCTTTGAGTGCCACGGCATTTCCCCGTTCGACTTCCCGATAACTCCATTTTTAGCTATGGCGGATATGATAATTTTCTTCAAATAAAAGTCGCTTTATTATTTATAAAATTCATACTGCGACTTCGAAGCGGATTTTATCGTGATACCTATAATCAATCAACTCGAAATCTTCAAATGTTAATTCATCAATCGGCTTTTTTGCAATCTTCAATTTTGGCAGAGGAAGCGGTTCTCGCTTCAACTGTTCAAGCAAGCCTTCTCTGTGATCATACATTTCCATCGGCGATCCTTTTTCTGCAACATAAATATGTGCATCTATTATTGTGTGGGCAAAATACCCGACTTCAAGTCCAACCTCTTGCGCAATAATTTGTGTTAAGACAGAATACGCCGCAAGGTTAAACGGAATTCCCAAAGCAATATCACCTGATCTTTGAGTTAAATGACAATTCAATTTATTTCCGCTGACATTGAAGGCGTAACTGTAGTGACACGGCGGAAGCTTGCTTTTTGTTGCGTTACCTGGCTCCCATGCAGTAACAACAAGCCTTCTGCTGAATGGCTTTCGTTTTATTTCATCGATGACATATCTAATCTGATCGATTTCCGTAACCTTCCAGTTTCCGTTTTCATCTTTTTCTGCGCTCGGAAAATGACGCCAGTAATAACCATAAGCGGTTTCAAGGTTTCCGTTCTCATCAGCCCAGGCATCCCAGATTTTTGTATGCTTTCTTAAATTCCTAATATGGTTTTCGCCGGATAAATACCAGAGCACTTCATGAAGCAGAGACTTCCATTCCATCTTCTTCGTCGTAAGTAAAGGGAATCCTTTTGAAAGGTCGACCTTATAAAATGCCGCAAAGTATGAGATTGTGTCGACTCCGGTTCTCGATGGCTTTCTTACGCCTTCATTCAAAACCAACTTTACCAAATCCAAATATTCTTTCATTATTCTTCCGGCAATTTTTTATACTAACTGGTGATAATTTAAAGTTCAATTTAATAAAAATTTCCAATGTGATAAAACTCAATTTAAAAAACGCTCCGCAATTTCTTTTACAGCTAAATGGATACCTTTGCGGAAGTATTTAATCGATTCTTTTTCGTTCCGAAAAAATTTTCTTAATTCAATTACAAAAACTTTTTCAGGTAGTTGTGTGGAAATTTTTGAATCAAATTTTCCGCAGCAGACTATGATGGGCTTGTCAAATTTACTAAATTTATTTATCAAATAGCCTACTGCTTTTTGGTTTAAACTCTGGTTGTCAAATGCTCCCTCACCTGTTATAATTAAATCCACACTTTCCATGTTATTTAGATTTATAATCTCTGAAATGAATTCTTTTGCGCTTTTTATTTTAGCATTTACAAACATTTTCAATCCTGCAGCCAGCCCTCCTCCTGCACCAGGTAAGTCCTTAGATAATTCAGCCATATTATTCTTTTCTAATATTTTAACAATATTAGCAAATCCGTTTTCTGCAATTTCCAATTCGTCAGCAGTTAGTCCTTTCTGCATTCCAAATTCATAAGTCGCTCCATTAAATCCCAGCAGCGGATTGTTAACATCGCAAATCATTTCAATTTCGAATGGTAAATCCAATTTGCTCCACGCCAAAGCGCAAGCAAATTGGAATTCAGTGGGGATCAAATTTAATATATTGCCACTTTTATCCATAAGTTTAAGACCAAATGGCTCTAACACTCCAAGTCCAAGATCATTTGTCCCGGTGCCTCCAATCCCGATAATTATTTTCCGTACCTTCAGCTTTCCATCCTCAACATCTTGTAAAATATATTTAAATAAATCCCCCAAACCTTTCGAACTAAGTAGCAATGGATGACGTTTATCCGGAGGAATTATTTTTAGTCCAAGTACATCCGCAGATTCCACATACATTATCTCTTTCAATTTATTATAACCGACTTTACACTGAAAAGTAGACATGTCGTAAGGAGTAGATATTTCATACTGAAGAACTTCTAGATTATAATACTTATTGCAAACTTCTAGGAATCCGTCTCCACCGTCGGATAGAGGCAGCAAAATATTTTTGCAGAAATTTATGTTATCCAATTCTTCTGCAAAATAGCTGGCAAATGTAACAGAATCTGCACATTCCTTAAAGCTGTTAGGTGCGAGTAGAATTCTCTTTTGCATATTTATTTGTCAACCGGGACATTAAGATATAATTACTTTTTCTTCATAATCTAACTTTGTAAGGGAACCAATTTAAACCTAAATAAATCTTTGATTTTTAATTTTACAACAAAATTTAAAACAATAAAATAAAGTATTAATATCGCCATACTAATAACTACATTTTTCCAAATTGTTCCGAGAGCTAATGATATCAGAATAGCAATTATAATAATAAAAAGTTCCCGTTTGGGATATTTTATTTTAATTTTATTCCTCGAAATTGCAAAGAGATAGACAGCATTTGCTAAGAAAGCAATAGCTGTTGCGATTGCAGAGCCAATGATTCCGAACGTAGGAATCAGTATTATGTTAATTAAAATATTAACGGTAAGGGCAATTAGATCCGCCAGCAGCAAATGATAACTTTTATTAGATATAAAAGGGTAAACCGAAAAAAAAACTGAAATAGTATTAAAAATATAACCAAATAATATAAAGGGTAGAATTATTAATCCTGCGCTATATGCCTTATTAAATAATGAAACATTAAAGATTTGAATTTCAAAAAGATATCCTGCAAAAAGAGATACGGCAAGTAATATTCCACCGCTGAGCGCAATCAATTTGGTTAATACAATACCATAATAGTTTGAGTAATCATTTTCATGATATTTGTTTATTGAACGCGGACCCCATGCTGTACCAAATGACATGGCAAATACATTCATAATCATTGCAATTCTGTATGAAAAGCTATAAAGACCGACTTCTTGTGTACCGATAAAAATGTTTAGCAGAAACCTATCTCCGTAGTTGACACCCGAAGTAAATAGATTTGAAACTGCCAATGGAAGTGAAAATTTAAATATCTTTTTTAGCACAGGCATATTAATTTTAAACACATATTCGTCTTTTATCGTGCTGATTATAATTAATAGCAATAACAGGTTAGAAATTAGCTGAGCAAGAATAATTCCAGCTACCGAAAGATTTAAAACGACTACTAAGACTATATTTAGCACAAAATTTCCGATTGCTGCCGCAAAGGAATAATAAACTGATTTCTTAGCGAATTCTTTAGCCTTAAGAAAGGATAGAATGAATGTACTCGTCGATTCAAAAAAGACCGAGGAAAAAATCATACTTAAAAGCCATGCGAAAGATGAAGAACCGAAAATTAAGTCTGACATATAGCTTGAAGTCAACGAAAATAATAATGTGAGTGAAATGCCAAGAATTACAAGTGAATTTAAAATAGAAGAGACTATAACTTTTCTTTCATCCTCATTTGAAGATTCGATATAAAATTTATTAAGTACATTTTGAGTGCCGAATTGATAAAGTACTGCGATGATTGAATAGACAGACATAAGTAAGGCATAGTTACCAAATTCTGTAGCGCTAAGTAGGTTTGAATAAATTGGAAGTAGAATAAAACTGAGAGCTCGAATAGTTATGTTTCCTAATCCATACCAGGTAACATTTTTTGTCAGGCTAATGTTATTCGCACTATTGTCGGAACTTAATTCTTCTAGTTTTTCCATTTTTGCGGAAGCAATATTGATTACAGTGGTTCTTTCAAATAGAATTAAACAGAATCATGTTT
>JAJYIL010000146.1 GCA_021790055.1 Bacteroidota bacterium | reverse complement strand
GCCTCCAACCCCTTAATAATGGCTTGGAATAAAAAGATTACTTCATCGCAGACCGGAATAAACCTTTGCTTTCTTCCCTTTGTTTCAAAAAATTCATCTCCTACCGTTATAACTCGATTATTCAGGTTTATATTCTTCCAACGCAGATTTACTATTTCATTTAACCTCATCCCGGTATAAAATGCAAAGACAACAACGTCCCTAACGGCATCATTTTCCATCTGACTGCTGATAGCTGAAAGCTGACTGCTGTTGATAAACGCCGGTGCGGTCTTTTGTCTCTTAGGTAATTTTATTTTAGTGAAGTAATTCTCTTTTACATAGCCCCAATCTTTAGCTTTATTGAATGCAGCTTTTAGGTTCCGGTAATAAACCACATAACCTTTTTTAACATTCTGCTGTAAGTAGATTAGGAAGGATTCAACTTCTTTTAAGGAAATGCTGTTGATCGCTTTTTGAGTTTTGAAATATTTATCTAAATAATTCAGTGCTACTGAAACGGATCGATAATAAGCTGCTGAGCTATTGTTTTTAATTAGAATTTTATATTCTTCTGCAAACACCCGCAGCGTTACAACTTCCTTTTGCTCAACTGCTGGAATTAAAGACATCAAGATTTTCAACTTCTCAACATCCTCTATGCTTAACTTCTCTAACAAACTTTTCAATCCTTCCATAATGAACTCACTTAATTTTCTCTCGGCTTTTTCAGCGCATTTTCTGGCGCCTGTCCCGATGTCCTTATCGGGATTTCTTTTCTTGCGCCAAGAAAAGAAAATAGAATTTCATTAAGGCGGTTCTATTTTATCTTCTGTGCATATTTCCTCATCAAACAACCCCGGTTCATTATCCGGCTTTTGTTCTTCAGTTCCCTCAATTTTTAATTCTTTATTCGACAATCGACATTCTTCATTCCTAGTAATCCATTCGTCTAACTCATGTTTAAAAAAATATAGATACTTCCCCGATGGTTTATGAAAAGGAATCTTTCTTTGGCTTGTCATTTTATAAAGGTGCGAATGCGATATGCTTAAGTACTGTGCAGCTTGAACAAAATTAAGTGGGGTGCTATTGTTATGACTGAAAAATTTTTCTAACTCATTAAGTTTTGTTAGAACAGCATTAAGAATATTTTCCTTTTCCATTTTTCTTTCCTTCCTTCCGAATTAAGTCTTTAACTTTTGATCTTAAATTGGAAAGAATCAGATAAAGAAAATATTAGTACCCCTTAGTATACTAAGGATTTAATTTCTGCTCTTTTATCAAATCCCTTATTTCCCTGAATATTTTTTCTATGGCTTCAGCATCTTCCCTTTTCGGTTTACCGGCCTTATTATTTTGCATATTCTGATTTGCTATAGCCAACTGAAGATTATTAAACCGAACACCGTTTTTATTCTTGAAATGATTTTCAATTAAAGAAAACCTGTTCTGATATTGTGTGGGCTCAACTAGACCAGCTCTAAATAGTAGCTCAAAGAAATAAATTATTTGCGGTTCTGTACCCTTCCACTCAATTAATTCAAGTTCTTTAGCTCCATTTTCTTTTTTATCGTAACAAAGTTTACTTATCGACAGTTCTTCTTTTCTAAAATTAATTTCATTCTGAATGAACTTTTCAAAGGTTGGTTTCAATCCGATGTTCTCATCTAACTCCGTCGGTCGGTTTTTCTTTTCCAGCAAAACAAAATTTAAATAGCTCAGTTGTTCCTTTATTGTTGGAAGTTTATTGCATTGTTCCATTACTTTTTCTCTAATAAAATCAAAAGTGGACTCCCTTGTCCAGCAGTATCGCGCCATATTTTTCCCCTCCGGGATTTTGAGTTAAAAAACAAAATCTTTATTTTTTCAATAAATATTTGGCTTATTCTTAAATAAAAAAGGTAATCCATGGTAATTTAGATTTCTATTTAATTCAGAAATACGGCTTAGCCGTCAATTACTTAAATGAAATCTTTATTAAAAATACTTTTTATAGAGTAGGCTATTGTTGCATCATTATGTGAATCATCTTACTCAAATTGATCACTCTGTTGTAAAGGCAATCTTTCACTTCCTTAACTCCGGTGCAAAAAATATTGTAGCGGTAGTTCCCTTCGAAAAGAAATTCAAAACATTCAGCAATAAGATTAAAGCAAACTTCATTAACAATAAACTCGATGAAGTGAAATACATTTTTTACTCAAACTGGTTTAATATACTTTGCGTTGAATTTTTTATTAGACACCATTTTAAAATTTATGAACAGCAGCTAAACGCTGTAATAGAAAAAGTTCGCAGCAATTTTAAGACGCTCCCAGCCAATTTTCAAGGCAAAGTTGATTTCCCAGTTAATGACCCGGCTTATTTCGAAAAACTATCCAAATTAATTATTCCCAAATGCCAAAAGAACGATCCGCGATATATGCTAACCGCGAAAGCGATAATTCTATTTTTATTTTTAAATGGTAAATTCGGTCGCACTACACCGAAAGATCCTCCATCAATTTTCAACCAACTCGAAAAATCTCCATAGCTGAGTTTTCATTTGCATCTATGGTTATAATATGACCATATCTGCATTTAATTACTCATACTTTTCTAGCCAGTCTAACGTAATCAATCTCTCATTTATAAATTTATTGTCCTCTGAATTGTATTCACACCTTAAAAGAATTGTGTAACTCATTTTCTGTATAAAAGCGACCTCAAATAAATTGCGTTAAGAAATTTTACGGAATGAAGCGTTAAACGAAAAATTCTGTTTGAGCGGAGCGAGTTTATTTTTCGTAGCGTAATAGAGTAAAATTTTAGCAATTTATTTGCAGTCTTGATTTTTTGGTACTTTTGCATCAAGGCAAAAGTACAGTGGAACATTTTTCTTTTGATTATTTTTCCTGTGCGCCTCTGGCGCATTGCGCCAAGAAAAGAAAGAATGAATTGAATTTTCATTTGTATATATTGTTTTTAGTAATATCATAAAATTCGCATGGTACCTCAAGCGCTGATATTGTGCAGCATCTTTGTTATTAACTCTATAAGCCGCTGGCTTAAGATGTCTTAATTCTCAACCACCTACAGACCACCCCCTATTTATCTGCCGAAGCTTCAGCGCAGGCAGACCACCAAATCTATTTTTCGGCACTATTTCCGGTTTGCTGCCGTTTTATAGGTCGGTAAGTAATGGCATTTACAAAATAATTTTACTAAAAATAGTCACCTGGATTTTTGATATATACCGTTTTTTTAAATAATTTGAACTTGATTTTATTATCACTTATTCAATTTTATTCTAATATGACTACAAAGGAACTTTCCAGTTTTATTTGGTCTATCGCCGATCTGCTTCGACATGATTACAAGCAAGCTGATTACGGCAAAGTAATTTTACCTCTTACTGTTTTACGACGCCTTGATTGTGTCCTTGCGCCGACAAAAGATAAAGTGCTAGACTTAGTCAAAGCAAACAAAGATAAAAAAGAAGCCGCACTTGATTTAATTATTACCAACAAAATCAAATTAAAATTTTATAACAGAAGTAAATTTGATTTCACTAAATTACTTGCCGACTCAGACCATATTGCTGCCAACCTAAATAATTTCATTAATGGTTTTTCAAGCAATGCAAGAGAGATATTGGAATATTTCGGCTTTCAAGAACATATTGCCCGTTTAGATGAGGCAAACCTTCTCTTTTTAATCGTGAAAGACTTCGCAAAGATCGATCTTCACCCTGATAAAGTCAGCAATGTTCAGATGGGTTACATCTTTGAAGAATTAATCCGCAAGTTTGCAGAGCTCTCAAACGAAACTGCCGGCGAACATTTCACTCCAAGAGAAGTTATTCGACTTATGGTCAATATTTTATTTAATAATGATAATGAAGCACTTTCAACTCCCGGTATTGTTCGTACCCTATACGACCCTGCATCCGGAACCGGCGGCATGCTGTCTATTGCCGAGGAATATTTACGTGAGTTAAATCCTGATGCCCGCTTGGAAGTTTTCGGTCAAGAGATAAATCCTGAATCTTATGCAATCTGCAAATCGGATATGCTGATAAAAGGACAGAACGTTTCAAACATCAAATTCGGTAATTCATTTACCGTTGACGGTTTGCCTAACGAAAAATTTGATTACATGCTTTCCAATCCTCCCTTTGGTGTTGAATGGAAGAAAGTTGAAACTCAAATTCGTAATGAATATGAAAAGCTTGGTTACGCTGGTCGGTTTGGCGCCGGGCTTCCGCGTATAAGTGATGGATCATTTCTCTTTCTGCAGCACATGATTTCTAAAATGAAGCAATCCAACGGCGGTTCAAGAATTGGAATAGTTTTTAATGGTTCTCCTCTTTTTGCGGGTGGTGCCGGCAGCGGCGAAAGTGAAATTCGTAAATGGATAATTGAAAATGATTGGCTCGAAGCCATTATTGCTATGCCCAACGAGCTCTTCTATAATACCGGTATTGCAACTTATATTTGGGTTGTGACCAATCGAAAAGTGAGAGAGCGTAAAGGAAAGATTCAGTTAATAAATGCAAACGGTGCAAGTTTTTCTGAGAAGATGCAGCCGAGTCTTGGAAACAAAAGAAATTATATAAGCGTTAATCAGATAGATGAAATTTCAAAAATATACGGCGAGTTCAAAGAAAACCAATTTTGTAAAATTTATGATAACAAAGACTTCGGTTATTGGCGTATTACTGTTGAGCGTCCTTTAAGATTGAATTTCCAGATTTCTAAAGAGCGTATAAATAAATTAACCGAAGAATCCGCATTTCAAAATCTTTCTAAGAGCCGCAAAAAAGGTAAGGAAGCTCAAAAAGAAATTGAAGCCGGTGAAAAATTGCAAGCTTCTATTATCGAATTACTAACTAAAAATATCTCAGAAACTATTTATAAAAATCGAAACGAGTTCGTCTCTTTGATTGAAGTACAATTCGATAAGTCTGATATAAAACTCACTTCGCTAATTCAAAAAGCTTTATTAAATTCTCTATCAGAGAAAGATGAAACCGCAGAAATTTGCTATGATAAAAACGGCATCATCGAGTCAGACTCCGATTTAAGGGATTATGAGAATATTCCTCTTAAAGACGATATCGAAGAATATTTCAAACGCGAAGTTCTTCCGCATGTACCTGACGCATGGATTGACCATGACAAAACTAAAAAGGGTTATGAAATAAATTTCACTAAATACTTCTATGTTTATAAACCTTTAAGAAGTTTGGAAGAAATTCGTAACGACCTGCTTTCTCTCGAAAAAGAAACCGATGAGCTCTTAAAAGAGGTTCTTCAATAATGCCGCTTCCAATTAACATTGAAGAGCTTATAACCGGAAAAACAGTTGAGTGGGAAAGAATTGAATTCCGTGAAGGCTGGAACCCGCAGCGTACTTTACACAGCATCTGTGCTTTTGCAAATGATTTTAATAACTGGGGCGGCGGCTATATCATTCTTGGTGTTGCTGAAGGAAATGGTAAGCCGGTTCTTCCGCCTGTCGGTCTGCCGATTGAATCAATGGATAAAATCCAACAAGAACTAAATAATATTTGCCGGAGAATTTTACCCAACTATTTTCCTATTGCAGAACCTGTCGATATTCAAAATAAAAAGCTTCTAATCCTTTGGTGCCCCGGGGGCAGCAATCGCCCATATAAAGCCCCGGAAAGGCTATCCGGTGAGACTCAATATTTCCCTTATATAAGAAGATTCTCTTTAACCGTAAAACCCACGCCTGATGAAGAACGTGAATTATTTTCAATGTCCAATCGTGTCCCTTTTGACGATCAAATAAATCATAGTGCTTCGTTAAATGATTTTGAGCTTGCTGCTATAAAATCCTTTCTTGATGAAATCAAAAGTGATCTTAAAGTAGCTAACCTTTCTATTGAAGAAATTTCCCGCAGAATGAATATCGCTGAAGGTTCAAATGAATATTTGCTGCCTAAAAATGTTGGACTTCTTTTCTTCGGAAAAAATCCTCAGCAATATTTTTCTTATGCAAAAATAGAACTTGTAAAATTTGAAGATGAGACCGGCGACAGATTTACAGAAAAAATCTTTTCCGGTCCTTTACACATTCAGCTACGTGAAGCCCTTCAATATTTTAAAAACATGTACGTTGAAGAACGTGTCGTTAAGGTTTCCGGTAAAGCGGAGTCTGATAGGTTTTATAATTATCCTTACGAAGCATTTGAGGAATCCCTTTGCAATGCAGTTTACCATAGAGGTTATGATGACCCGTCTTCTATTGAAGTTCGTGTTTATCCTTCACGCATAGATATTTTAAGTTATCCTGGTCCGTTGCCTCCCTTAAACAAAGAGAAGCTGCAAGCCGGTCAATTTGATGTTCGCAGATATCGCAACCGCCGCGTGGGTGATTTTCTGAAAGAACTGCATCTTACCGAAGGTCGCGCCACCGGCATTCCAAAAATAAAAAAGTCACTTGCTGATAACGGCTCTCCTGCGCCAGTCTTTGAAACCGATGATGATAGAACGTATTTTAAAACAACATTGAAAATTCATCCCAACTTCTTAACTCGGGAACAAGTAAGTGTACAAGTCAGTGAACAAGCTAACTTCTTCTTAATAAATAACTTAGATGAAATCTTGAACAGCTTATACACTTTTGGGAAGCAAATTAGTGTACAAGTTAGGGAACAAGTTAAAAGTAGTGTGCCCCCTCAAAAGATAAAAACTCTTTTAAACATTTTAGAGTTATGTAGGGCACCACAAACCAGAAAGAATATATTAACCTTTCTTCATCTAACTAATCATCCCAAAAATTATGAAACTAATATACTTTCATTGGTCGGTAATGAATTGCTTGAAATGACTATACCTGATAAACCAAAGAGCCCAAATCAAAAATACAGAACAACGGAAAAAGGGAAAAAATTGCTTGAAATTTTTAGTAAGTATGAAAGTAACTAAGTCAAATAGTGTCATACCCGCGAAAGCGGGTATCTACTGCAAACAATTAGAATATCAAAACGTATTTCTGTGTAATCTTAGTAACTAAGTCATTGATGCTGTTAAATGAATTATGAAAAAATATCCCAAATATAAATCTTCTAATATCTCATGGATTGGTGAGATACCGGAACATTGGGCATTAAATAAATTATCCCACCATTTTAGAAAAATTGGAAGTGGAATAACTCCAACGGCTGGTAATCAAGAATATTATTTAAACGGTGAATATAATTGGCTGCAAACAGGTGATTTGAATGATGGAATTGTTGACTCTACTTCAAAAAAAATTACATTAAAAGCATTGCAGGATTTCCCAACTCTCCGCTTTTATAATGCTGATAGCTTAGTTATTGCCATGTATGGTGCGACAATTGGTAGAATAGGTCTGTTAAATATAAGAACAACA
>JAJYIL010000145.1 GCA_021790055.1 Bacteroidota bacterium | reverse complement strand
GTTATAATAACAACCTAGGGTTTTATTCAATCCCGATTAAAACGATCTTACCGACTGCGTTACCGGATTCAATCACTGCATGAGCCTTGCGGAGGTTTTCTGCATTAAGCTTTCCAAAATTTTCTCTCATAGTTGTTTTGATGACACCGTTCTCAACAAGCTTTGCAGTCATGTTTAGTAGTTTATGCTGGGAGATCATATCCGGTGTTTGGAATGAAGATTTTGTAAACATGAATTCCCATGAAAAATTACCGCTCTTACTTCTCAATAGATTTGTATTAAGACGCTCGCCCGGTTTAACGTCTATTATTGTACAAAATCTTCCAAACGGTTTTAATACTTCTGCAGATTTGGAAAAATGCATGCCGGTATCATTCAAACAAAAAATATAATCAACTTCTTTGATGCCGATTTTGTTTAACTCGTCCGTGAAAGGATTGTAATGGTTAATAACATAATCAGCTCCGAGGCTGAGGCACCAATTTCTCGATGCTTCTCTTGAAGCGGTAGCAATTACTTTTAACCCGGTTAATTGTTTTGCAAGCTGAATTGCAATTGAGCCGACGCCGCCGGCTCCTCCGATAATCAAAATTGATTTTTCTATGGTTTGCTCGGCGTTGTTAAAAGGAATAATCATTTGCTCGAACATTCCTTCCCAAGCTGTAATAGTTGTTAAAGGAAGCGCGGCGGCTTCTTCAAATGATAAGTTTTTAGGTTTGTAACCTGTTATTCTTTCATCAACTAACTGAAATTCACTGTTGCTTCCTTGCCTTAATATGCTTCCGGAATAATAAACCTCATCTCCCTTCTTAAACAAAGTAACTTCTTTCCCGGCTTCTTCTACAATACCGGCGGCATCCCAGCCCAAAATTTTCGGCAATTGTTCAACCATTTCTTTTGGCGCTCTTATTTTAGTGTCAACAGGGTTTACTGAAACTGCCTTTACTTTTACAAGCAAGTCATGACCTTCCGGCTTTGGCTTTGGAACTTCAATATCAATTAAGCTTTTAGGATTATTGATCGGTAAATATTTATACAAGCCAACTGCTTTCATTTTTGAACTCCTAATTTATTTGAAACATCTTATCCCTTGGTCGAATAGCGTTATATAATTGTTTTAGTTCGTCGTAAGCAAATCTGCTTCCTCTTTGGGCGGCAAGGCGAAAATATCTAACAGCTTGCGGCTCGCTTGTCTCCAAGCCTATCCCGTTTTCATAACAATACGCAAGGGTTGCTTGCGCCAGTACGGAACCTTCATCAATTGCTTCGGTAATTTCTTGTATCGGTTTTTGATAGTCGGATGTCTTTAAGTAGCCGTAGATTTCAGCAACTGCAATTCTGACACCTGCTTCGCTGCTACCGAGATTTTTTGCAAGCTGCCAGATCTCAATAGCTTTGTTGCGGTTTTGTTTTAAATAGTTACCGGTATAAAGATCAAGTCCTAGTTCGTTCATTGCCGGCATGTAATTCATCGAAACTGATTTTTCGAGCAGCTTAAACGCATCGGCTTCGGTAATTTGTGCGTCGAACCCGGAAGTAATCAAGCCATACCATACAAACATAGCACGCGGATCGTTTTGATCTACTCTCTTTTTTAGCTCATCAAAATAGTTTGGCTTCCTCACCATTTTCCACAAGAAGAATGGCGAGCGCGGAGAGTCGAGCTTCATTGCCCTAATGTAATAATCAGATGCGCGGATTAGGTCTTTAGGAAAATAAATTCCGAGTTCATACATCCTGCCAAGTAAAGTTAGAGCTTCGGGGCTTCCGTTCCCGGCAAACTTGACAAGAAGATTAACCGCCGAAGAATCGAAATCAAACGTTGTATCTTTTGATGCCGTAAGATGAAGAGCAGAAGCAAGCGAGTCGTTTCCTTCATGAAGCAAATCTTGAAGCAATAAGCTGTTTGGAATTTCTTTTATTGAATCAGTGACGGTGCTAAAATCAATAAAGACGAGATTGTTTGACGAACTAATTGAAGATTGATTGCTAAGCTGCGGATCATGTGTGGAGTATGAAGAGGATTTAGGCGGATTGTTTTGCGCATAGACGGAACTATCATGTCGATTCGCTACATCTATTGTCGTATCAATTTTCGAGAGAGGAATATTTTTGATGAAATTTGCAAGAGTTTCCTTTGCCGGCTTAAAGCCATCTTCGGCAGATTTTTTTATCCAGTAATATGCTTCGGACCAGTTACGCTCTACAATTAAGTTATCGGTATAAGAAATCCCGATCATGTATTCCGCTTGCGGCATATTATTACGAGCTGCAATTAAAAAATATTTGAATGCCTGGAATGGATTCCATTGCACGCCCCATCCGTTGTTTAGAAGAATCCCGTAATTGTAACATGCGCCCGGTAAATGCTGCTCGGCGGCTTTATGAATCCAATATGCCGCTTGAACAGTATCTGCAGGAAAGCCTTCTCCAAGTATATAACGAAGTCCAAGCTCGTGTTCGGCAAGCGCATTACCTGTATTAGCTTCTTTCCTAAGATTAAATTGCTGCCATAGCTGGTAAGACAGATCGGGATGATAATAAAAATAAACTCTATTGTCCGGTCGGTTCTTCTTAAAGGCGAGGCTTGAGGTTGTATCCTGCGCGCGTAAATTACTAAAGGCGGAGATTAAGAAAAACCCCGTTGTTAGAATAATAAATGAAAAGCAATTTTTCTTAATATGAATTTTTAGAGCCAAATTTTTTTATTTGATTTCTGAAATAAAATTACAACTGCAAGCATTAGATATAGGTAAACAATAGAATATTTCAACCATGCATTTAGACGATCCAGCACCGCTTCCGGTTTAACTAATACTGTTTTTAATACGGTGCAAATATATTAATTATTCGGCAATATTCTTTGCCAATTCTATTTGTACCCAATCATTTGGAAATGACGATTGAAGAATGACGTTTGTATGTTTGAAGTTATCCGGTCTATTAAATGGATAACTGCGTGTGATAGAAATCGAAGAACGTGTAAAATCAAAAAATAGCATGGGTTATTTTTTTATATTGTAAGTCAATTATGTAAGAAGGAATAAAGCTATGTTCTTATAAGATATACCGGTTTTTCCCATATATCTTATGCCGCCATACCGTATACCCCGGACTTCGCAGACATATTATAATCTTATACCTAAGAATACATTTAATAAAATGAAAAAGACGTTACCGGTTTTAATTCTGCTTTTCAGCGTAAATCTTTTTTCTCAGGATCTTAACCAGAAACTTAGCCTCGTTGCCGGTGAGTATGCACAGTCATACCTCCAGCCTTTTATTGATGCTTATGGAGCCGGATTTAATTCCGGTTTTTTCCATTCAGCTAAATTGCCGGACGATTCTCAAGGGGGTTTGCACATCTCCTTCAGCATTCAATCAACTGGCGCTTTTATACCCGCCGCTGAAAAGAGTTTCAATGCAGTATACCAAACTACTGCAGTAATCGATACAAACGGGCAAAGCTATAATGTTGCGGCTAAGGCAACTGTAAATAATGCACCGACCATCTTCGGTAGCTCTGACCCAGGCAAGGCAATCATCGATATAAATGACACTATAACTGTTGCCGGCTTGTTTGGCTACCCGGTACACGAAACGAGAGAGTACGATACTTTCGGCAGCGTCTTAAATACAAACATAGCTCCGCTTTTTGTTCCGCAATTAAATTTTTGTTCTTATTTGGGAACAGAAATTCTAATACGATGGTTCCCACCGGTACATTTAGGCAACTTTGGAACAACTGGTTATTTCGGCTTCGGGGTTAGACATAACCTAAATCAATATTTACCATCACTTCCTCTTAATGTAGCTGGAGGATTTTCTTATCAGAATTTCACCATTGATGATACAAACGGCGTAGAATTCTTATCGGCTTCCACTTACAGCTTTGCTGTTCAGGTAAGTAAAGATTTCGGAATGTTTAACTTATACGGCGCAGTTCAATTTGAAGGCAGTGCGTTGAATGTGAATTACCAGTACAATCCTCCGTCTAATTCGAACAACGCAAATCAATACAAGGTTAATATCAACTTTACTCTTCACGGTAAGAATAGCTTTAGAATTTTAGCAGGTGGAAACCTAAACCTTGGCGGCTTTTTTATAAATGCCGATCTGGATATCTCAAGCATCAATGCAGTAAATATCGGCATAGGTTACAATATATTTTAATCAATAGGTTGAATTGATACACAAAAACGACTAATTTTGCCGCCGAAATCGGGAAGTTTTTTTACAGTGTTATTTAAAGGAAATTTAATGTCAATCATTTTTGAAATTCTAAACAAGAAAATTACTGCGTGGAGACAGGAAGCCAAAGCAATAGTAGAAAAAGGTGGGAACAAGGTTTTATCGGAAGTTTCGGTTGCTCAAGCATACGGAGGTATGCGTGGAGTCCGTTCTTTAATTTGCGATACTTCTCGTGTGCCTCAGGATGAAGGCTTGATAATCCGTGGAACTCATCTCATAAAGTTAGTTGATAAGACGCCTGAAGAAATATTTTATTTACTGCTAACCGGAGATTTGCCGACCAAAGATGAACTGGAGGATTTCAGTGAATATATAAAAAAGAGGAAGCAGGTTCCGTCTTACGTATGGGATGTTCTTAAAGCAATGCCGAAAGATTCTCACCCAATGGCAATGCTCGATACGGCAATTCTATCTTTGCAGAGAGAGTCTGTCTTCTTTAAACAATATGAAAGCGGATTAAAGAAGGAAGATTACTGGAAGGCAGTGCTGGAAGATGCACTGAATATAGTTGCAAAAATTCCGGCAATTGCGGCTGCTGTTTATAGGTTAAGATTTAATAAAGGCGAAAGAATTGCACCCGATCCGCAAATGGATATTACCGGCGATTATGTTCATATGCTGGGAATTGACGGCGGCGAGGAGTTCCGGGATTTGATGCGACTTTATCTTGTAGCCCATTGCGACCATGAAGGCGGCAACGTAAGCGCACTTACAACGCAAACTATTAATTCGGCTTTGTCCGATCTTTATTATTCTTTGTCCGGCGGCTTTAATGGATTGGCAGGCCCTCTTCATGGTCTTGCAAACCAGGAAAGCTTAAAATAGATTCTTGAAATCATGGAAAAGTATGGCGGCTCGCCTACTGAAGAGCAGGTAAAAGAAATTGTCTGGGATACATTGAATTCCGGCAAGGTTATACCTGGATACGGTCATGCGGTTTTACGTATAACCGATCCACGGTTCGAAGCTTTCTTAAACTTCGGCAGCATGCATTTCCCAGATGATCCGATTTTCAAGACAGTCCGGATAATTTTTGAAGTTGTCCCCGGAGAGCTCAAGAAAGTTGAAAAGATAAAAAATCCATATCCAAATGTTGATGCAGCTTCGGGATCAATGCTTTATCATTACGGCTTAAAAGAATTCTCTTATTACACGGTAGTGTTTGCAGTTTCAAGAAGTCTCGGATTAACCGCTCAGGCTGTTGTAAACAGAGCAATGCTAAGCCCGATTATAAGACCCAAATCCGTAACTACACATTTTGTGAAGGATCTTGTTTCTAAAGGCTGAGTAGCGGAATAGGGGAATACGGTATAAGGCATACGGTAGATTCGAAAGTTTTTCGGAATATTGTATAAGCCCGGCTAACTGAAACAAAAAAGAGGTCAGAGGTTAGAGATTAGAGGCTGAACACAGATTGCCGATATCTGATCTCTGATTTCTTTCCATTTAAAGTAAAAAGCTTACAAGTTGAACAATATTTTATGACGAATAGAAGATTCTTTTATATTATTTTCACCTATACCTCTACGCCTTATATCGTTTGCCCATCCATTCTTCCAAACAAAACAAAAAAAAATTTTCAAGAACTACCTTTTTTTGAAAGATTTAAATTGATATTCTTTCAGGGATATTCTATATTTGGAAAACAAAAACGGTAAAAATGTCCCCCAGAAACAAAGTTAAATTTATATTCGTCACAGGCGGTGTTGTATCCTCGTTAGGAAAAGGAATTACTGCCTCCTCGTTAGGTCTTCTACTTAAACAGCGTGGTTTCAAAGTTACAATTCAAAAATTCGATCCATACATAAACGTTGATCCGGGAACTATGAACCCATTTCAGCATGGCGAAGTTTATGTTACCGACGACGGCGCAGAGACTGATCTCGATCTCGGTCATTACGAGCGATTTCTTGATGTGAATATGACAAAGCTTAATAACACAACAACCGGTCAGATTTATAATGATGTTATTACAAAAGAAAGACGGGGCGATTACCTTGGCGCCACCGTACAGGTCATTCCTCATATTACAGATGAGATAAAGCAGAGAATGACAAAGCTAAGCGAGCTTGGCGAGTATGATATAATCATAAGCGAGATAGGCGGAACGGTTGGCGATATAGAAAGTCTGCCGTTTATCGAAGCTATCCGGCAGCTTATGATGCAGTTCGGTAGAAAGAATACTCTGAGCATTCATGTTACTCTTGTTCCTTATATTGCATCTGCGGGTGAAGTAAAGACGAAGCCGACGCAGCACAGCGTAAAGAATCTTCTTGAGCTTGGAATTCAACCTGATGTCTTAATTTGCCGCTCGGAGAAAAAGTTAGCTAAGGAATTAAGGGACAAGATTGCGCTGTTCTGCAATGTCGATTCCAGGGCAGTAATTTCCGCTTATGATTGTACGTCGATTTACGAAGTGCCACTCGTGTTCAGTAAAGAAAAGCTTGATCAGCTTGTAATCAACCGGCTTCATCTGCCGGATAGAAAGAGTAAGCTTGATGATTGGGAGGATTTCGTCTCTAAAGTTAAGAACCCTACCAAGACAGTTGAGGTAGGGCTTTGCGGAAAATATGTAGACCACATGGATGATTATAAAAGAGTGATGGAAGGATTTATCCATGCAGGAACAGAGCATAATGCAAAGGTAAAAGGGAGAACGATAAGTGCTGAGCTGTTCGATACCGAAGACCCAGCCGATCTTCTTAAAGGCGTAAGCGGACTTCTTGTTGCACCCGGTTTCGGTGAGCGTGGAATAGAAGGCAAGATAAAAGCAGTTCAATATGCCCGTGAAAATGATATACCGTTTTTCGGAATTTGTTTGGGGATGCAGTGTGCAGTTATTGAGTTTGCCAGGAACGTCTGCGGCATCTCGAAAGCAAATAGCTCGGAATTTAAAAAGGGCAACTACAGCGTAATCGATTTGATGCCGGATCAGAAGAGCGTCAAGAATATGGGCGCTACGATGAGACTTGGAGCTTATCCTTGTGCAATCCAGGAAGGTACTAAGGCAATGGAAGCCTACAAGACCAACTTGATTTCCGAAAGGCACCGGCACCGTTATGAGGTTAACAATAAATTCAGGGCTAAGCTTGTTGAGCATGGAATGGTTTTAAGCGGGGTGTCTCCGGACAGAGAGCTTGTAGAAATTATGGAGCTTCCTGGCT
>JAJYIL010000144.1 GCA_021790055.1 Bacteroidota bacterium | reverse complement strand
AAAGTTCTCTGAGGCTTTTAATTTCTTGCTTCCTAATGGATAAGAATCATTTGCAAGCGCTTTTATTTTAGATATAATAGAATTGAAATAATCGGCTGGTATTTTTCTTAAATCTTTTGCTGCAGATTTCTATGCATGTATCCCATACATTATATTCATCAACATCTATTATAACTGATTTAATCTTCATTCTAAACCAAAGGTTTATGGCATTTTGCCGCAGCGCCGCTGACAACAAGACACTGATTTCTATCTTCTAATTTATGACCCAGGTTGGTTAGCACTGATCTGCCAGACTGAGCTTGCCTGCCCCGCTGTGGCGGCGGTCGAACCATGGTTGGTGAGCTTGTCGAACCATGGTTGGTGAGCTTGCCTGCCCCGCATTTGCGGCGGTCGAACCACCGTCCTCCGATCTCTGAATTTCCGACCTCTGGTCTCTGATTATTCATTCGTCAATCGACAATTTACTTCTTCGCCTTCTCTACCTCTCATCTAATCCACGTATACCTCTAAGCTATTCCCTGCTTAAGCGGCAACATCGGTGCATTTCCAGTGTTTAGAGATCGGATCTTTTGATTATAAATGAAGTTGAATTGCTAATCATGGTTCCCAATAACTGCAATAGCTTTATAAAAACTGTACCTTTAATACATTCTTAACAATTTTAAAATCAGCATCTTGTGTTACTATTGTCATTAAGTTTTCCTGAGCGAGCAAAAACTGATATGTGTCATCAAAATCTAATTTGTAGTGATTATTAACGTTGCCAATTTCTTTATATTTTTCTTTTGACAAAGTAATAATTTGTATATTATCTAATATATCTTCTAAAAATGTATTAAATAAATTAGGTTTATTATTCTTGAACAAAATTACACCTATTGAGTGTAATGAAAAATCTGAAACAAATATTTCACTAACATGAGTTTCAAGAAAATTTTTACAGATTTCTTTTTTATCCTGCTCCAAAAGGACTTCAAGAAAAATATTAGTATCAAGAAGATAACTCATCTGTAATCTCTAACTTTATGCTGAAGCTCTACTGCGCTGTAGTTTTCCTTTATTTCCTTCAATCCGCCTTCCCAGTTAAAAGTAAAACGTTCTTTTTTGCTTTCTATTCTATGTCGTTTTTTTAAAAATTCTATATAATCTAAAACTTCACGTTTTAAATAATACGGCAACGATTGAAATTGTTCATTTATATTTTGCATATCCATTTTAATAACCTTTGGTATCTTATTATGTTTAAAATAAATAAATTTATTTACTAATTCATTTCATCAATACTAATAATGCTGCAAGTTTATCTCTGTCTTCTAATCTCTGAATGTTAATTCATCAATCATCAATCGAAATTCCTCATTCCAAAATTCCATTACTCCACCACTTCACTTTTCCTTCAAACGTCAATCGAAATTCATCTCAGCCGAAGGCTGATGAGCCCCTGGCTCAAATCCTGACATTTGCCAATCTTCATTCCACTACTCCCATTCTCCATCACTCCGCAATTCCATTATCCCAATCCGTGTTAATCATTGTAATCTGTGTCTGTAATTTTCCTGATCTCTGACCGCTGACTTCTGACCTCTGAATTTAATTCGCCAATCTTCAATCATAAACCGACAATCAGCAATTCATTTCGCTGCCTTCTCCACTTCTTCGCTGTAATATGACAGGCTATGTCAATAATAATTTGTATTGACTCAAAAAGCCCATACCTTAAGCCCCATTCATCTACCTTATCCGAAATTATATCTTTTCAAGTATAATTATCCTTAATAGATTTTAGAGTCCTTAAATTTTCTTCTAACCTGCTTAACTTATCGGAATTCATTTTTCTACTACTGCAAACTTTTTGTTTTTAATTCTTTCTTCCAGCTTTCTGTCAAACAGATCAATTACCGGTTTAATGTCAAGATATCTTAGGTAAGTTTTTTCCTTATACCTCGTTAACAGTTTTTCATCAAGGCAGAATAACAAATTACCTTTGCTTAATACCGAATATGCCAGCTTTGGGTTATCTTCATATAAATGGTTCAATAGAACTAAATCAATAGTGAATCCTAAAGCTTCTTCTAATTCATTAACAATTGCACCGATTTCTAAAAGAACGGGCATTTGTTCAAAGTAAACTCCAATATCAAGATCACTGCCAAACCTTACCTTATTTTGGGCGGCTGAACCAAATAAATATGCAAACATTATTTTATTATTGCATTTTAAAATCTCTTTAATTTTTTCTATTCTATCCATTGCTGTAACTAATAAAACGTTTATACAAATTAATATTGTAAAGCCTTCATTGCACTTAATGCCTTATATTCATTGCCTCTAAATATAGCAAAAAAAAAATAAACAGTTAAAATTACTGAAAAAGGAAAATGATTTTTATTAACACCGTGATTAATCTGACTGTTCGGCAAGGCAGACATGTTGAATAAAACATCTCACCACTGATTTTCTGACCTCCGACTTCTCCTAAAGGGATCCCGCTTAACGGTGACGATCAAAATTCGTTATTCTAGATTCATCATTCCCGGCATTCTTAATTCCAAAATTCTCAAACATTGAGCAGCAGGCTTGAAATCAAATTGTTCAAGTATTTACCGTTTTTCTTTCTATAAATATAAAAATCTTTATCCAATGTAATTATCTCTTTTAGGTCCAATTTTTCTGCTATACACATTAAAGTAGCATCTGCCATATCCATTGGTAGGTCCCGGTATTTAGACATATAATCTGAAACACTTGAAATATCTAAAATATTTAGTTCCACCATTTGAATAGCGCCGGATTCTATCCATTTCAAAAAATCCAATTGAGAATTAACATTGAACTCAAGAAGGAATGATACTTCGGTTATCACAGACCATGTGCTGTATAAGACATAATTGTCTTTACTGAAAAAATCATAAAGCTTTTTATGAAAATGATCGTTTTTATCAAACAACGCAACTATCGGTCCTGTATCAAGAATGCTTCTTCGCATTAAGTCTTTCTCTTAATAATTTTTCACTATCTATAGAAAGATTTCCCTTTTCGCTTCCGTATTTCCCGAAGAGATGCTTTCCCAGCTCAAAAGAGCTTTTTGATTTATTGATTCTTTCAAAATAAAGATCCAGCGATTCTTTTATGATGTCTGTTTTAGATTTCTTCTCTAACCTGGCAATTGATTTTAATTTTAGTTCTACTTCAGCAGGCAATCTTACTGTAAGCGGCATTTTACACCTTCATAATATTTGTATGACATAATGTAATACAATTGTCTATTATAATCAACCGCCGCTTTATTCACCAAGCTCAATACAATTGACAAATGACGCTTGACCGTCCTGGTGGGAATTTGCTATTGTCGAATGACCTATTGACGCTTTAGCAAATGTCGAATGCCTGCCCGGCGTAATGATAATGAAGACAGGTCGAATAAAAATCTCACCACTGATTTTCTGACCTCCGACTTCTCCCAAAGGGATCCCGCCTAGCGGTGATAACTACTGACTTCTGACCTCTCTTTTTTCAGACCGCTTATTTCTGTCTTCTGATCTCTGAAATTGATCTCTGACTTTCCGGATTCTGTCCTCTGACTTTCCGACTTCTGATCTCCGTCCTCTACCTGATCTTTGCCACCTGTTCGCTTACCCACGCATAAGTCTTCGCGATCCCAATTTTTAACGGCTGCGAAGGCGACTTTCCAGAGATCAGATATCAGCATACAGAAGTCAGCTATCGCCCATTCACATTTTCTACCACTAATAAATTCGTTTCCTCTTTGTATTCGTGCATTAAAAGGAAAGCGTTAAAAAATTTCATGCAGTGTAGCGTTAAACGAAAAATACTGTTTGAACATAGTGAGTTTATTTTTCGTAGCGAAACGTAATAAAATTTTAGCTTTTATTTTAAAGCACATATTCTTTTGCTACCTTTTCTTGTGTCAAGAAAAGTAGAGGGAATTTTCTTGATTTTTTGGTTCTGGCGCCCGTCTCGATTTCTTATCGGGATATCAAGAAAAAAGAACGAATAAAACATTATTTGAAACAAAATATCTCAATATTGTGAGTTATTTTTTCACCCTTGCTTTTTCAACTTCGTTGCTAATCCAAGCATAAGTCTTTGCTATCCCTTCTTTAAGAGGCAAAGACGGTGCCCATCCAAGTTTTTCCTTAATAAGTCTGTTATCTGAATTTCTTCCTCTAACACCAAGTGGACCATCAATGTGCTTAATGCTTAACTTCTTGCCTGCTGCTTCCATAGCAATTTCAGCCAACCTGTTTATTGTAACCATTTCATCCGAGCCTATGTTAACAGGACCGAAGAAAGTTTCAGAATCCATCAATCTCCTAACACCCTCCAGGCATTCATCAATATAAAGGAATGAGCGTGTCTGCCTCCCGTCCCCCCATATTTCTATTTCGTCTCTGCCGTCTCTAACTGCTTCAGCAACTTTCCTGCACATTGCAGCCGGCGCTTTTTCCTTGCCGTCACGCCAGGAGCCTTGCGGACCAAATATATTATGGAACCTTGCTATCCTTGCATCTAATCCGTAATTCTTTTTAAAAGCTAAATACATGCGCTCACTGAATAGTTTCTCCCAGCCGTACTCGCTGTCAGGTGCCGCAGGGTAAGCAGAATCTTCCGCAAGATTCGGATTATCCGGGTTCATTTGATTATACTCCGGGTACATACATGCTGATGATGAATAGAAAATCTTTTTCACTTTCATCTCAACTGCTCTATGCCCAACATTTAAATTTATCATACCCGAGTTGTGCATTATATCTGCGTCATGTATTCCGCTGAAAACATACCCCGCCCCGCCCATATCCGCTGCCAGCTGATATATCTCATCAAAATCTCTATCTACTACTTCTTTTACCACAACAGGATCAGTTAAATCTCCGATTACAAAATCATCAATCTCCAATCCCTGATGAGGATTATGTTTTAGATCCACACCTCTTACCCAAAATCCTTCTCTTTTTAATTTGTTTGCTAAGTGTCCGCCGATAAAGCCGCCAGCGCCGCAGACTAGTGCTGTCTTTTGTTTACTCACTATTTTCTCCTTGTGCATTATAATTAAAAAATTCTCCTTTTATAAATTCTAGTATATTATACCAGATAAATAAAGGTACTATTTCAAAATATCTTTTCCATAATCTTTTAGGCTCCATTATTAAACGGAAAAGCCATTCCATTCCAATTTTTTGTATCCAATAAGGTGCCTCTCTAACTTTCCCAGTATGAAAATCAAACGCCGCGCCTACTGTACAAATAAAATTAACGTTGGTATACTTAGAAAGTCGATATGCAAATATTTCTTGTTTCGGTGTACTTAAACCAATCCACAATATATTAGTATTTAGGCTGTTAATCTGTTCAGCTAGTCTTTTTAATTCATCGTCCGTCATTTCCCTGAATGGCGGGGAGTAGGTGCCTACAACATTAAGATTGCCATATTTTTCTTCACATACTTTTTTTAATTCTTCAGCAATACCTTCTTTCCCCCCGCAAAAGAAATGTTTTATCTTGTAACCTTTGGTTGCTGTAATGGTCTCTCGAAAAAAATCTGGACCATAACAACGTTGCATCCCTTTAGCACCTTTTATCCTACCTAACCAAACACTTGGCATACCATCTGGTAGATTTAGAAAAAATGATTTTAGAATCATTTTAAAATACTCATTTTGTCTAGCTATAATAATACCATGAGCTCCAGTAGCACTTATTAGCTGATTTGATTTTCCTTTAAATTCACTAGTGTTTATAATTTGAAAAACAACAGAACTAATTGATTTATCATAGATTGGAATACTTGTAATATTTAACATGTCAATTAATCTTTAACTGCTATTAAACTCTTTGTTAAACCAAAATACTTTTCATAAAAAATTAAAGAACCAGGGAATAATTTTCTCATTTCAGATTTATTCAACAATCTTAATCTAAATAATTCATCTAAGATATCTTCACCATTCCGAAATAAATGAGAATATTTCCATCGCAAACCAATGAATTTTTTAATCCGAAAAGGAAAGTATTGAAATAGTGGGAAAATAAAATGTGGTTCAATTGGAAAATGTTTATATGGTGTTTGAATCCAAAATTTTTTCCCAACACGCTGAACTTCTTCAGAAAAATCTTTTTGTTTTTCAAATTGACCAACATGCTCAATTACAGAATTGGAAAAAACAATATCAAATTGCTGATTGTCAAACATATCCATTTTGCATCCATCGCCAACAATATATTTAATTCTTTTATTTTTCTTTTCTACAAAGTTTATATTTAATAATGTAACATTATCTTCAAGACCACTTCCAATCCATATATTCTCGGTTCCCCCAACGTCTAGTATTTTTGTAGAATCTGTTATTGTAAAAGAATTAATGAACTGAGTAAACCTTCTTTGTCGTAAATAAAATGAAACAGAGTTTTCATTAGCATTGTCGGCATAATTAAGAAGTAATTTTTTTGTAAACATTGGGAACTAGGAATTATAATTAAGTTGTATTTTGTTCATAATTGATTTTGATTATCAATGCAATCGAATACTTTTTTAATTTCAAGTGAAGCAAGAGGTTGGGTATTAAAATATTTTTTTTTATATCGATACTTAGCTTTATAATATTTTTCAGATAAAATGAAATTACTAAATGGAGGTAGCCAAACATACCTAGTATCAAAACCTAATAATCCAATAGTTTTAAGTCCAAGAAAATTTGATAAATGTAACCAACCTGAATCTGTAGATATACACAAGTCAAATTCTTTAACTCTCTCAATAATGCTATCGATTGGACCTAAAAGTAAACCAAAATTAACATTATTAAAAAAACAACTCCAATATTCCTCTGGTTTACTAATAGGCAAGATTACATACACGTGATATCCTTTGGATATAAGACCGTTTACTATTTCAATTCTTTTATTGATAGGCACTGAACGATTGATATCCGATGCATCAAAGAAACATACTATATTTTTAATATTTCTATTTGCATTTTTTTTATAAAAGAAATTTTTATAACCCAAATTGTTTAAAATTATTTTAGGTTTGTCATAAACATAAATTTTCTTTTTAACTGTAGATATACTTCTAACTGATAAGTAATATCTTATGAAAATATAATGTCGTATATCCCCTCTTATATCGACAGCAATATCGTAGTTATTAGATTTAACAAAACTTTTAAGTTCTTTAAAATTATTATTTAAATAATCACTTAACTTGTACTTGTTTTTTCTCTTTGTCCAAGGAGGGTCAAACGTAAATATTTGCGATAAAAAGTCGAGTTGAGAAACCCAATTGTACCAACGTTTAGAACAAATTAAATCTACCTTTACTTTTTCAGCTTGGAGATGTTTTGCAATATATAAAGAGATTACAAGATCGCCTAAACCCCATGGTTCAAATAGTAAAATCTTATTCATAATATAAAAACAAAG
>JAJYIL010000143.1 GCA_021790055.1 Bacteroidota bacterium | reverse complement strand
AAGATAAGCAACCTCGATAAAACTCTTGCAACTTCTCTTCTAAACTGGTCGAATGAAGATAGGAGAATAGCTTCCGGTGTGTCGTCGACAATGACGTCAACTCCGGTAGCAGCTTCGAACGCACGGATGTTTCGCCCTTCCTTGCCGATAATTCTCCCCTTCATCTCATCGTTATTTATTTGTACAACGGAAACGGTAGTCTCAATTGAATGGTCGGCAGCCGTCCTTTGAATAGCCTGAACAATTATTTTCTGCGCTTCTTTTTTTGCATCAGCTTTCGCCTTGTCATGCATTTCTTTAACCATGACCGAAACATCTGCCCGCGCAGTATTGGTCATGTTTTCAATCAGCATTTTCTTTGCCTCTTCGGCAGTTAAGCCTGAAATCTTTTCCAGCTTTTCGTTTTGTTCGGCTTCAAGCTTTTGAGCATCGGCAAGCTTTTGCTCAATATTCTTTTTTGAATCAAGTAAATCTCTTTCAGTATGCTTATTCTCCTTCTCTTTCCTAATTACTAAATCAAACTTCTTTTCAATATTTTCTTCGCGTACGTTTAGCTGTTTCTCAAGGTTACTGATTTTTTGTTTTTTCTGATTTACTTCGTTATCAAATTCAACTTTCTTTTTATACCATTCGTCTTTTACTTCAAGTAATTTTTCTCTCTTAATATTATTGGCTTCCTTCTGTGCTTCGGCAATAATTTGTTTTGACTTTTCCTCCGCTGCACTAATACTTTTCTTACCAATCCTATTATTAAACTGCCATCCTAAGTAGAAAAATAATACCACGAGAACAATGACCATAGGTATTAGTATAATTACATCCATTTTTCCTCCGTTGTAAGGATTAATATAAGTACCGCATCTGTCAGTCACTGAATAATAAGGGAAAAACCCTATTATGTCAGTGTGGGAATCTGCCCGAACGCTTTTTGCTTCCTCTGTTCCCGACGAATCGGAAATCCTGGCGAACCAGATTGAGGCCTGTAATAGACGCCGTAAGTCAAACTCCCTATGAGTAGAAAGTTAGTTTTTCATTTTATTACGGACTGACAGAGCGGTAGTAACTCTTAAGATGGGTCAGACATAGCCGGGTCGTTCAAAAGAAGCTTAATCTTTTTTATCTTATCGGAAGCCTGTATAACAAACTCACGGTTCTTATTCTTCTCAAGGAATAAGTCGTAAGCAATGTTTAGGCATGCAATGATTGCAATGGTCTGCGCCGGCTGGTCGGGCAGTTCTTCCTTTGTTTCCTCCATTACTTTGTTCACGTAAAGAGCAAGCTCTTTTGCAATCTCTTCGTTTTCAACTAATAGAGAATATTCTTTATCAAATATTTTTATTTTAAGCTTCTTCTTGTCCTTCATTATGTCTTTTCCACCTAACAAACAATAAGTTTAAGAACTTATGCCTGCCTTTCTGCCTTGCTTTCCGGCAGATTGGTAGACAGATGATATTCAATTTTAGAAATTAAATTTTGTATCCTAATTTTTAAATTCTCTCTCTCCTTCAAATTTAATGAATTAAACAAATTAGTTTCACCATCCTCTTTTTGGCTTTGAATTTCTCCATCGATTTTAGAAAGCTTCTTTGCTAAAAAAGTATTCTCCACCTTCAACTGCTTTAATTGCTCTTCAAGCTCGGCATTCCTGGAATGCAGCTCCTGGTTTTTATGAGCAAGACTTGATAGCTGAGATTCTATCGCAGTCAAGTCGTTTATAAGGACTTCGTACTTGGTTAAGTCTGCCACTTACGTACCTCTTAGTGTTGCATTGAATTTTTTAGTTACTTCAGAAATTAATTTGGAAAACTCTTTTTCTATTTCTTCTTCGGTCAGCGTCCGCTCTTCGGAATAATATTCAAGGCTGAATGCCATGCTCTTTTTACTTTTGCCGAGCGAAGGGTTTTCAAACAAATCGAATATCCTTACCGATTTAAGAAGCTCCGAACTCATTTGCCAAATGAACTTAATTACTTGTTCATAAGTTACTGATTTCTCGAACACAAAAGCAAGGTCTCTCGTTGATTTAGGATATTTTAGCGGCTCCTTATATTTTCTCTGTTCGGGCTTAATGCTTCTAAGCAGATTCAAGTCAAATTCAAAGCAAAAAACATCTTGCGGAATGTCGAACTGTTTCAGCAATTCTTTCTTTATTCTTCCGCCTGTGCCTAAAATTTTTCCTTTGTATGATTTTGTAAAATATAAATCGTAAATAGTTTCCTCATTGTGATAATAAGAATCGGCGGCGGCTTTGTCAAGTGATAGCCTGAGCAGATAGCTGTCGACAATTCCTTTCAGAGAATAAATGTCAAACAACTTCTCCTGCTGCTGCCATGTTTTTTCATTTTCTTTTCCGGTAAGAATAAAAACCAGCTTCTGAACTTCGGTAAAGTCATAGAAGCTCTCAATCTTTTCTTTATCCGGATTTAAATTGAATACATTCCCGATTTCAAAAAGCTTAAGATTCTTTTCACCTACGTTAATGTTTTTCGCAACCGCTGTTAAAGCACCTGGAATGAGTGAAGTACGCAGATAAGCCATGTCGATGCTTTGTGGATTTAGTACCTGGATTCTGTTCCCAGTTATTTCCGTCAAATCTTCGCCTTGCAGCGGATTGTTCAGCATTTCATAAAACCCGAGTACGCATGCAATTTCTCTCGTTTGGTCGACAAAGCTTGATTCATCAACTTTCTCACCAAGCGATATTGAAATTTTAGAAATAGTTGGAATGTTATCGTAACCGTTAATGCGCGCAATCTCTTCAATTAAATCAATCTCACGTTCGATGTCAGAACGGTATGTCGGAACTGAAAAACGATATTCCTTTTCAGACTCGAATTTCACTTTAAGTCCGAGCCGCTTGAGAATTGAAATAACTTTCTCGTTTGGAATCGAATATCCTAAAACTCTTTTGATTCTTTCAAACCGGAGCGGGACTTCCTTTTCTATAATCTTTTCCGGATAAACATCGATAACTCCGTTTAAGATTTCCCCTTCGCCAAGCTCAGCAATTAATTGAGCTGTTCTTTCGGCGGCAGGCAAAGTTCCTGAAGGGTCAACCCATCTTTCAAATCTATACGAAGCTTCTGTGCTCAATCCAAGCCGCTTGGAAGTTCTTCTAACGCTTGCCGGGTTGAAAAATGCACTTTCAATTAAAATATTTTTTGTTGAATTGCTAATCTCAGAATTTTCTCCGCCCATTACGCCTGCAATTGCAACCGGCTTCTCTCCGTCGCAAATTATAAGTGTTCCGGCGGGAAGCTTTCTTTCTTTTGAATCGAGAGTTTTAAAAGTCGATTCGACTTCCGTACTCTTTACAATAATTTTATGCCCGGCAAGCCTGTCTAAATCAAAAGCATGCAGCGGCTGACCTAATTCATACATAACAAAGTTGGTAATATCAACAACGTTATTAATCGGTCTCAAGCCGATTTTAGTCAGCCGGTTCTTCAGCCACTCCGGTGATTCTTTAACCTTCACATTGCGGACAACCATAGCTGTGTAACGCGGACAATTTTCCGTATCCTCAATCTCAACTGAAGCAAAATCTTTTACCTTGTGTGAAGACTCTTGTAGCTTAAACCAAGGCAGTTTAAATTCTTTATTATAGATTGCAGCCAAATCTCTCGCAACACCGATATGAGAAAGCGCATCCGGTCTGTTTGGGGTAATTGCAATCTCCATTATTGTGTCATTCAAAGAAAGCTCATCAGCGATTGATTTGCCGACACTCACTTTTTCATCCAGCACCATAATACCGGAATGGTCGTCACTTAAATCAAGTTCGTCCTCAGCGCAAATCATTCCGTAAGATTCTACCCCGCGAATCTTTGCTTTTGTAATCTTAAAATTACCTTTGGGAATTAAAGTACCGATTGGTGCAAACACAACCTTCTGCCCCGCCTCAACATTAGGTGCGCCGCAGATAACCTGCAAGTCTTCCGTGCCGGTGTTTACTGTGCAGAGAGAAAGCTTATCCGCATTCGGATGTTTTTTTTTCTCTTTTACATAAGCAACAATAAAGTCCTTGTAAATAGCAGTCTCGTCAACTACATCTTCAACTTCAAGACCGGACATAGTCAGCCTCTCAACTATATCATTCGAAGGAATGCCTTTTAAATCAATATAATCTTTTAGCCAGTTTAAGGATACTTTCAAGTCATAACTCCTGGAGTAAGTACTTACCCAATAAGTTTTTCATTACAAATTATTTTTCGTTCAATGTTTGCAAGATTCAAAATCCGAATTATTAACTCGCATAACGAGTCACCCCTTCTCTTTAACAAAGGGAAAGAGTCGGGTGAAAGGTTCAAAACTGTCTTAGGAATCTGAAATCATTCTCAAAGAAAATCCTAATATCGTCAATTCCGTACTTCAGCAGCGCTGTTCTCTCGATGCCCATTCCAAAAGCGTAGCCTGTGTATTTTTCATGGTCGATGTTGACATTGTCGAATACATTCGGGTCAACCATTCCGCATCCAAGAATTTCAAGCCAGCCGGAATGCTTGCAGACTCTGCATCCTTTGCCGTGGCAAAGAAAACAAGTTATATCCATCTCAGCACTCGGTTCGGTAAACGGGAAAAAGCTTGGACGAAATCTGTACTTCAATCCTTCACCGTAAAATTGCTGTGCAAATGAAACAAGTGTGCCTTTAAGCTCGGCGAAAGTAACGTCGGTATCTACGTACAATCCTTCCACCTGGTGGAACACGCAATAACTTCTCGAGCTGATGGCTTCATTCCTATAACACAAGCCCGGCATGATAACTCTGATTGGCGGCTTATACTTTTCCATCACTCTAATTTGAACCGGCGAAGTGTGAGTTCTTAAAAGAAAATCTTCAGTAATAAAAAACGTATCCTGCATGTCTCTTGCCGGATGGTTAGGCGGAAAGTTTAACGCACCAAAATTGTTGTAGTCTGATTCAAGCTCAGGTCCGCCGACGACAGAAAAGCCAAGTCCTTTAAAAATCGTTTTAATTTCATCAAGAGTCTGGGTAATTAAATGCCTGCTTCCGATTATTCGTCTTGTGCCGGGCAAGCTTAAATCAATTTTATCTTCTTCTTTTTCTTTTGAGATTTCAAGCTTAACTTTCAGTGAATCAAACCTTGCAGTTAAATCATTTCGGAGTGTGTTGAGAGATTTTCCCAAAACCGGCTTCTCTTCCTTGGATGCATTCTTCAATTCGTTAAAAAGCTGGGAGACTAACCCGTTCCTGCTGAAGTATTTTATTCTTAATTCTTCAAGCTGCTTTTGGTCTTTAATAGTAACAATGTCCTGGTTGAATCCGGAATTTATTTCGGAGATTTTTTCTTCAAGCATAATTCTTATCTGGAAATTGCGCCTAATGAATTACAATCTCAGGGGAGTATTGGAAAAAGGAGTAACGGAATAATTTTTTATTCCACTACTCCAACACTCCATTATTCCAAAGCTGGAATTACATCGTGTTAAACGTTTCATAGGCGTGAAAATAAAATTCCCTCCCGGGATGTAATTTGCATTCCAAGAGGGCAAAAAATTAGTTAACGGAAAACTTAACTATTTCAGTAAATGCTGCCGGGTTTTCAACGGCGAGGTTGGCAAGAATCTTCCTGTTTATATCTACGCCTTTTTTGTTGAGCGCACTAATTAACCTGGAATAAGTTGTTCCGTTAATTCTTGCGGCTGCATTTATTCTGACTATCCAGAGCTGTCTGAATGTTCTCTTCTTAAGTCTTCTGTCTCTGTAAGCATGAACAAGTCCTTTTTCAACATGGTTCTTGGCAACAGTCCATACTTTACTTCTGGCACCCCAGTAACCTTTAGCTTGTTCTAATACTCTTTTACGTTTTCTGTGTGAAGCTACTTTATTTTTTGAGCGTGGCATTTTTTACCTTTCGTTGCATTATTTCTGAAGCATAATTTTTACACGCCTTACTTCAGCTTCGGATACCAATGTTAGGCGTCTAAGCTTGCGCTTTCTCTTTGTACTTTTGGAAGTAAGTATGTGGCTTTTAAAAGCGCTTACTCTCTTGTACTTCCCGGATGCGGTCTTTCTGAATCTCTTTCCCGCACCGCTGTTGCTTTTCATTTTTGGCATTTTATGTTCCTATTTATTTCTTGCTTTTCGTCTTTGATGGAATCAGAATAACCGTCATGCTCTTCCCTTCCAAACGGATTGGAGTTTCGACTTTCGCTACGTCCTGAACTTTCTCGATGAACCTGTTAAGCAGTCCTTCTCCCTGTTCAGTATATGCTAATTCCCTCCCTTTAAACATCACTACAACTTTAACCTTGTTTCCTTCTTCTAGGAAGTTTAAAGCATGCTTTGCTTTAAACTCAAAGTCGTGTACGTCCGTGTTCGGATGAAGCCGGATTTCTTTTAGCAGAGTAACCTGCTGGTTCTTCCGTTGAATCTTATCCCGTTTCTGTTGTTCATATTTGAACTTCCCGAAATCCATTATTTTACACACCGGCGGTTTTGCCTGCGGCGCTATCTCGATTAAATCCTGACCGCGTTCGCCTGCAATTCTCAATGCATCTCTTACGGTGTATATTCCAAGCTGGGCTCCATCGACATCTATTAGCCTTACCTTAGACGCTTTGATTTCTTCATTTACACGAACTTCTTCTTTTTGAGCGATTAGCAGCCTCTCTAATTTGTTGTTGTAATTTTGTTTTTAATTTCGGTTTCAATATTATCAATAAAATCAGACAAAGACAAAGAACCTAAGTCACCTTTTTTATGCTGTCTAACGGAAACATTCTGCGCAGCATGCTCCTTCTCTCCCACTATCAGCATGTACGGTACTTTGTGGTTTTCCCAGTCTCTAATCTTGTATCCTATTTTTTCATTCCTCTCGTCGAACTCTGCGCGGATATTTCTTTTCTTCAAAGTTTCGTAAACAGATTTTCCGTAGTCGACGTAATTTTGCGAAATAGCAATTACCCCAGCTTGAACCGGTGCCAGCCATAGCGGGAATTCACCGGCATAATGCTCAATCAAAACTCCGATAAATCTTTCCAGCGAACCGAACGGAGCACGATGGATTACGACCGGTCTGTGCTTTTGTCCGTCGCTTCCTGTGTATTCAAGATTGAATCTTTCCGGCATTACGTAATCAATTTGAACCGTGCCAAGCTGCCATTTTCTTCCGAGCGCATCTTTAACCATAAAGTCGATTTTAGGTCCGTAGAATGCGGCTTCGCCTTCGGCAACGTAATAAGTTAAATTCATTTTGTCGGCAGCTTCCTTAATTTCCTGCTGGGCTTTTTCCCAAAGGGCAACATCGCCGCCGTATTTATCAACGTTGTCATCACGGAATGAGAGCTGAGTTGTAAATTCTTTAAATCCCATCTGGCTAAATACAACCTGGATTAGTTCGATAACGTTACAAACTTCATCTTTAAGCTGGTCCTGTCTAACGAACATATGAGAATCATCTACAGCGAAAGAGCGAACACGAGTTAGTCC
>JAJYIL010000142.1 GCA_021790055.1 Bacteroidota bacterium | reverse complement strand
TAAATAAAAATTACCATTATTTCGATTTTATTATTTTCTTGACTTTCAGACGGCATATCTCTATTTTTTCGTCCTATTTATTTCAAAAAAGATTAAAGGTTTATGGCAGACACTTCAGATTTCAGGAATGGCTTAATTATAAAATTTAAGAATGATTTGTATTCGATCGTCGAGTTTCAGCATGTAAAGCCGGGTAAAGGCGGTGCGTTTGTTAGAAGCACTTTAAAGAACTTAAGGAACGGAAAGGTTCTCGATAATACATTCCGTGCAGGCGAAGGAATTGAAATTGTAAGAGTAGAAAGAAGAAAGTACCAATATTTGTACCGCGAAGGAGACTTTTTGGTCTGTATGGATACAGGCACATATGAACAGATAAATGTTCCTGCAGAATACTTTGGAAGCGGTGTAGGTTATCTTAAAGAAAGCGAAGAAGTAGATATTTTATTTAACGGCGAGGAAATTGTTACTGTTGAAATCCCGATTTTTGTAAGCTTAAAAGTTATCGAAACTGAACCGGGATTTAGAGGAGACACCGCAACTGGGGCTGTTAAACCGGCAAAGCTTGAAACCGGCGCTACTATCAACGTTCCTTTGTTCATAAATGTTGATGACGTGTTGAGAGTTGATACCAGGACAGGGGAATATGTAGAGAGAGTTAAAGCTTAATATAAGGGTTTTTCAATGGATTTAAATCTTATTAAAAAGCTCGTTAAGATTGTCGACACGAGCGAAATTACCGACCTTGAGGTAGAAGAGAATGGCTTACGGATTAAGGTTGCTAAAAAGATTAGAGCTTTTAAAACCGATAACCAGCCGCAGGTTTTAATAAGCCAGGCACCCGCAAATGAAGTTGCAGCTCCCGGTTTTACTCCGGAAGAGAAAACGCATGCTGCAGAAACGGCTTCGAACCTTCACGAAATTAAATCTCCTATCGTCGGCACTTTTTATCGAGCTCCGGCGCCAGATGCAGATCCCTATGTTCAAGTCGGCGATTCGGTTTCAACCGGCTCTGTTCTTTGCATAATTGAAGCTATGAAGCTTATGAATGAAATTGAATCCGACGCAAATGGAAAGATAGTTAAGATACTGGTTGAAAACGGCAAACCGGTTGAATATAACCAGCCCTTATTTCTAATTCAGAAGAGCTGATTCTTATCTTAAGCTTTAACGTAAATGTTTACTACGTGAGAGGAAGTATTGTTTAATAAGATTTTAATTGCAAACCGCGGCGAAATAGCACTAAGAATTATCAGAACATGCAAGGAACTTGGCATTAAAACCGTTGCCGTTTATTCCGAAGCTGATAAAGAGTCTTTGCATGTTACTTTTGCAGATGAGGCTGTTTGCATCGGTCCTTCATTAAGCCGCGAGAGCTATCTTAAAATTCCGGCTTTAATTTCCGCAGCGCAGATAACAGGCGCGGATGCAATTCATCCCGGTTACGGCTTCCTCGCCGAGAATGCAAACTTCTCCGAGATTTGCGCAGAATCCGGAATCAAATTTATCGGACCTTCTCCTAAAATGATTTCCGCCATGGGCAACAAAGCCTTTGCTAAAGATACTATGAAGAAACACAATATCCCGGTTATTCCCGGGAGCGACGGCGTGGTTAAAGATATTGAAGAAGGCAAAAATATATCGGAGGAGATAGGCTTCCCGGTCATCATTAAAGCCTCTGCAGGCGGCGGCGGTAAAGGAATGAGAATAGTATGGGAGAAGAAAGATTTTGAAAACGCATTCCTAACAGCTAAGGGAGAGGCTGAATCCGCTTTCGGTAATCCCGATGTTTATATCGAAAAGTATATTGAGAATCCCCGGCACGTTGAAATTCAAATTCTCGGCGATATGTTCGGCAATGCTTATCATTACGGAGAAAGAGATTGCTCGGTTCAGCGCCGGCATCAAAAATTAATTGAAGAATCTCCTTCGCCGGCTCTCGATCAATCTCTTAGAGAAAAGATGGGCGAGGCTGCTATTCTCGGAGTTCACTCTGTAAGCTATGAAGGCGCCGGTACAATTGAATTCCTTGTAGACAAGCATAAGAATTTTTATTTCATGGAAATGAATACAAGAATTCAGGTTGAGCACCCGGTAACCGAGTGGGTTTACGGACTCGATTTGGTCCGGCAGCAAATTTTAATCGCTGCAGGTGAAAAAGTTGAAACTCTTCCTCACAATCCGAATGGACATGCAATGGAATTCAGAATAAATGCCGAGGACCCGGAAGTTGGTTTTCGCCCTTCGCCGGGTAAGATTCAGTCCGTGCATTTCCCTGGCGGTTTCGGCGTTAGAGTTGATTCTCATATTTACGCGTCGTATTCCATCCCGCCGTTTTATGATTCTCTTATTGCAAAGCTGATCGTTTGGGGACAGGATAGAGAGCATACTATTGCAAGAGGAAGACGCGCACTTGAAGAGTTTGTTGTAGAAGGTATTAAAACTACAATTCCTTTCCACTTAAAGGTTCTTGAAGATACGAGATTCTTAAGCGGAAACTTTGATACCGGATTTTTAGAGCATTTTGTTTTTTAATTGACATTCAAAATTTTGAGGTAAAAATGAATTTCCCGGATAACTTAAAATACACCAAAGATCATGAGTGGATATTAGTTGAAGGCAGTAAAGGCACAATCGGAATTACCGATTATGCTCAAGGCGAATTAGGCGATGTGGTTTACATCGACATTGATCCTAATCTGAAAGAAATCTCATCAGGCAAATCTTTCGGTACAATCGAAGCAGTAAAAACAGTAAGCGATATTTACGGTCCGTGCGATGGAAAGGTTTTGGAAATTAACAAAGCTCTGGCAGACTCTCCGGAAATCGTTAATTCCGATCCATACGGCGGCGGCTGGATGATAAAAATTGAGATTACTAATAAGAGCCAACTCAATAGTCTGCTTAACAGCAACGCTTATAAGCAGCTACTGGGTGAGTAACCTTCTTAGCATAGTTACTCTTTAGCTTATTAAAACTTTATTGAACATAATTTATTCGGAATTCGGTATATGGTATACGGGTATAAGGTCTGCGCCGATATTACCGTCCCTATACCATATTCCTTATGCTATAGACCGTTTCAATTCCTATGGATAGACGAGAGACAATCTTAATCATCGATTTCGGTGCTCAGTACATTCAGCTTATTACAAGAAGAGTTAGGGAAGAAAATGTTTATTCCGAAGTCCATCCGCATTCAATTTCAATTGAGAAGGTTAAAGAAATAAATCCGGCGGGAATAATTCTTTCCGGCGGACCGATGAGTGTTTATGATGAAGGCGCGCCTAACCTCGACCCTGAAATACTGAAGCTGGGAATCCCGGTTCTCGGGATTTGCTATGGACTCCAGCTTATCTGCCGTACCTTTGGAGGTGAGGTTGAATCTGCAAAAGACCGGGAATACGGGAAAGCCGTTCTTAAAATTACCGGCGAATCAAAATTGTTCGACAATGTAATGAACAACTCCGTTGTCTGGATGAGCCACGGCGATTATTTGACAAAGATTCCTGAAGGCTTCAAAGTCGTTGCAGTGTCGGACCATTCTCCATTCTGTGCAATCTCAAATGAAATGAAAAACATTCATGGTGTTCAATTTCATCCGGAAGTAATGCACACACAGGAAGGCAGGAAAATTCTTCACAACTTTTTATTTAATGTTTGCAAGTGTGAAGGCGATTGGACTCCTCATAATTTTGTTGAAGAGAACATTAAAAAGATCCGTGATATTACCGGCAATTCTAAGGTAATTTGTGCATTAAGCGGCGGTGTCGATTCAACCGTTGCGGCTGTTCTTGTTAAGAAAGCAATCGGGGATAAATTAACCTGCATTCATATTGATACCGGGTTAATGCGGAAGAATGAAAGCAAAAAAATTGGAGACTTGTTTAACGAGAAGCTTAAACTTAATCATATCCATATTGATGCAAGCGAAAGGTTCCTTAAAAATTTATCCGGCGTATCTGATCCCGAGAAGAAAAGAAAGATAATCGGCAGCACATTCATCGAAGTCTTCGAGGAAGAAGCAAATAGGCATGGAAAGGCAGAGTTCCTCGTACAAGGTACTTTATATCCGGATGTAATTGAATCGGTTCCGATTAAAGGAACATCTGTTACCATCAAGAGTCACCATAACGTAGGCGGCTTGCCTGAAAAGATGAATTTAAAATTGATCGAGCCATTCAGAGAATTATTTAAAGATGAAGTTAGGAAAGTAGGAAGAGAGCTTCAAATTCCGGAAGAGTTTATCGAGAGGCATCCCTTCCCCGGTCCCGGTCTTGCCGTAAGAGTCTTAGGAGAGATAACAAAAGAAAAGCTTGGCATTTTGCGCGAGGCTGACGATGTCTTTATTACTGAAATAAAAGCGGCAGGTCTTTACAATAAAATCTGGCAGGCATTTTCGGTTCTGCTTCCTGTTCAATCTGTCGGCGTTATGGGTGATTCAAGAACTTACGAATACGTTCTTGCCTTAAGGGCAGTAACTTCTGTTGACGGGATGACAGCAGACTGGTATAGATTTGATGGAGATTTTCTCAGCATTCTTTCTAATAAAATTATAAATAAAGTTCGCGGAATAAACAGAGTGGTTTACGATATTAGCTCGAAGCCACCGTCAACAATCGAATGGGAATAAGCTTTGGATTCAAAATTGCAGTTTGAGCATAAGATTAGCCTTGCACGTGCCTTTGAAGCAGAAGGCAGACCCCTTCATGCAATTCAGATTTACCAGTCCATACTAGAAGAATACCCGGATGAAATTGAAACTTATATAAGGATTGCGAACCTTTACGAAATGACAGGCAATGCTTTGCCTGCAATAAAATTATTAAGGCAATTCCTTGAGGACAAGCCTGAAAACAAAGACATGCGGTTGTTTCTCGGTCAGCTTCTTTTAAGAAATTCAAAGTGGGAAGAAGCAGTAGAAGCGCTTAGCTTTATACTTCCGCAGGAAGAACCGGTTGTGTCTTTCTTTACAGGCTATGCTAATTTCATGCTTGAAGAATACGAACTTGCCAAGATCAGCTTCTTAAATTTCATCTCGATTGAAAAGCAGTCGGAGCTTGTTCATGAAGCTTATATTTATCTAGCAAAGATTGAATTGAAGCTTAAGAATTATGAAGAAGTATTAAAGTTTGCCAGGAAAGCCGAAGCGATGTATTCAAACTTCTGGGAACTAAATAAGATTTATGCTGAAACCTATTACAGCCTTGGAATGTATGCACATGCCGTACAACCTGTTGAGAAAGCGATCAAGCTTAATCCCGAGAACCCGGCTTCGTACGAGCTTGCCGGAAAAATTTATTTGAAGCTTGGCGATTACACCAAAACCGAAAAGAATTTCCTTCGATACATAGAATCAATTGAAGATGCCTCATCGGATATTTACACGAAGCTTGCGGAAGCCTGCATGAAGAACAATAAGGCTAAAGATGCACTTGCATATTATGATATTGCAATCAAGCTCGATCCTAAAAACAATGCGGCTATAGCGGGTAAAAACAATGCATCTTCTATTATAGACAGCAGTGTGGCATCTGATGTTTAAGTTTAAACTGCTGACGATTATCTTCCTACTTGCATATTTTTCCGCCTTTGGACAGCATCCGTCTGACTCTTCAATTGCAGATACCGTTTTTATTCATGCTTTGGAGTTATACAATTCAGGCAATTATAAAGAAGCCCAGCCTCTGTTTAACGGCTTGATTGCCAATTATGAACTTAATGACAAGACAACTATCGCTTATATATTTGATGCAAAGTCATTTATTCAATTAAAATTATTTTCTGAAGCCCGTCAAGCCTTGCAGAAATTTTTAAGCGAATTCCCCGGTAGCAAATACACGGATGAGGCAAAGCTTACGATTGCACAGGCTCTGTACGAGGAAGGAAATTACCTTCCTGCATTTGCCGAGCTTTGCAATCTGATTAACTCGGCTTCGTCGCGGGAGTATATTCAATTAGCGAAAGACGGAGCTGAAAAGATAGCCTTGAATTTTTTATCCGCTGCCCAGATCGATTCAGTTTATGATACTGCCGCAGTTGGTAATTCAAAGCCGTTCCTTCTTCTTGAGCTTGGAAAAATTTATATGCAGAACGGCGATAGGAATGATGCTTTAAATTCTTTTTCCGAGATACTGAAGAATTATAGGAACTCGGAAGAAAGAAACGATGCCGTAACATTGTATGAGAAGGTTTCAGCGGAAGTTTTAGGACCTTCCTCATCACCGGTTATTGCCGTTTTGCTTCCGTTAAAAAGCGAAACCGGTAATGTGGTGTCGAAGACTGTTTCGGAAATTCTTGAAGGAATAAAATATGCCGCCTCGGAATACAATAAAAGCCATCCGGAGAAAATTGGTCTGTTAATCATGAATACGGCAAGAGATAAGAATCAAATTAAAAAAATTAAAAATGAGATCGCGAGTAATTCTTCTATTAAAGCTATTATTGGTCCGGTGTACAGCGATGAAGTAAAAGAAACTCTTGACATTTTTAAGAATACAGGCATACCTATTATTTCACCGACTGCAACCGATGACAGCCTTACCGAATTGTACCCGGATTTTTTCCAGGCTAATCCCTCCTTTGAAGAAAGAGGAGCCATAATGGCGGATTACATCTATTATGTCGAAAACAAAAAAGTAATGGCAGTTCTAAATTCTAGTTCCGGCTATTCACAGGACCTTGCCAATGCCTTTATAAACAAGTTTACAAGCCTTGGCGGAAAAATTTTAATCAGGCAGACCTATTCGGCTTCTGATCCCTCATTCGACAGGCAAATACGAAATATCGCCGCAGACTCTTTACAGATTAATGGTATTTATATTCCGTTATCCGGTAATCTTGATGTTACTATGCTTCTTTCCGGATTTGTTAAATATAACTTTAACCTGCCTCTTTACGGCAACCAGGATTGGTTTAGCGCAAGGGGATTTGAAACCTATCCCGAGCTCAGCAACAAGCTTACATTTACATCGGATTATTATCTCGATTATACCGACTCAACATTTGAAAACTTTGAAAAAAGATTCTTCAAAGCTACAAATTTAATTGTTGACAGGAATGTTCTATATGGTTATGATGCAGCCGAATATTTACTTAAGTCTGTAAAAAACTTTAATGTCGATACCAAGACGATTAAAAAATACTTAGCTGCCGGCAGTGTTTACCAGGGCTTTCACAACAATATTTATTTCGGTAAGAGTAGAATAAATAAATTTCTGAATATTGTCCGTTATAAAGACGGAACTTTCCAGATAGTGGATAAATTCAAGCTAAGTAATTAAATTTGACTTAGGAATTCAATATCATTTAAATAAATAGTTAAAGCGGGGAAAAATGAAAGTAAAAGATTTACCGTTAGATGACAGACCCCGTGAAAAGCTTATGCTGCGGGGCGCTCAGAATCTTACCGACGCCGAGCTGCTGGCTATACTTTTAAGAACCGGCACAAAAGGAACGTCGGTAATTTCCGTAGCACAAAATTTAATAGCTGGG
>JAJYIL010000141.1 GCA_021790055.1 Bacteroidota bacterium | reverse complement strand
TTTCTCCGGAGGAATCGGAAGATTATTTTCATTCCAGACCACACGAAAGTCAGCTTGCAGCGTGGGCATCCAATCAAAGCACTAAAATACCTGATCGAAAATACCTTGAAAAGAAATATGAAGAGATAAAAGCAAAATACGATGGCAAAGAAATTCCGCTGCCGCCCTTTTGGGGCGGGCTAAAGCTTGTTCCAAATTATTTTGAGTTCTGGCAGGGAAGGGAAAACCGTTTGCACGATAGAATTTGTTATTCAAAAGAAAATGCTGGCTGGAAGAAGGAACGACTGGCGCCGTAAAATAATTCTATCTCGCGAAGTAGAAGTCTTGCGCATGGCTATTTTAAGTCTATGTTCTGGCTTTACTTCACTTTGCCGCTGCAGTCTTCGTTTTTCGCTTCGCTTAAGACGAGATGTTCCTTAGAAATGTTTTTGAGCAAACGCTCGACCGGAATGACTCTTCAAATATTTTTCAAATTCAAGAGCCTTCTGCCTATCAATAAACGCTATTGCGTTCTTTATTCTCCATAGTTTGCATTTTGAAGTATGAGGTGAGCCCCCTTCGTTTTGTTTTTTAAGACGGCTTTTTAAATTTTCCATGTAACGGGTATAATGATTATCCGGGAAATTTATGCTTTCGAAAATGTACACATAGTAAAACATGTTTCTTCCTTTTCGCACATACTTTACTGGTTTGCCGGGGCGTAGTTTAAGCGAAGTTCTCTTATTCTCATAAAGTTTTCTCACGGCTTCACTTCGTTACGCCGCTACAGTCTTTGTCTTTCGCTTCGCTTAAACGAAGACTGGTGGAGCTAACCGGGATCGAACCGGTGACCTCTTCGTTGCGAACGAAGCGCTCTCCCAGCTGAGCTATAGCCCCGAATACAATTTTCAATTTACAAATAACAATTTACAATTGGCTTTTGTAAACTTAAGGATTCCAGATCTTATTTTCAATTAAACTCTAATCGGCAGGATGACAAACGGAATGCCCTGTCTGTAAAACTTTCTTTGTACGGCAAAGACAATGTAATTGTGCAGCCATCGGGTCATGAAGGATTCCTCGGGGAATACAATCTGTCCGCCGAAAAATATAACGTTATGAAATTTTTTAGTAATTGCCGGAACCTGGCTGTTAATCTCGTCCACTATATCGGTCCCGACTGAGGTAAATGCTTCAGCATAGTAACCATGTTCTTTCATATATTTTACGTAACGGTTTGCTTCATTGCTGATGTGATTAGTAAGGTTTTCTATTTCATCGGCGCCTTTAAAATTTCCGGCATCGACGGAACCTGCCTGAACAAAAACAAAATTTTTGTAGGTGCCTCCGAATAATCTGAATACGCTTAATAAAGTATGCAAGCCTAAACCATTAAATCCGTTTACAAGAATTGCAGCGGTCTTTCCTTGCGGGTCGAATTTAGGTTCGGCAGGTGTGTCCTGCTCATTCTGAATATTATAAATTGAAGCTTCAACAGAATCTACAATTGTGTCGAGCCTTCTTAACAAATCGGCTGCTATTAGATAATGCTTCTTGATTATTAAAGTAAGAACGACAAGACTGGCTGTGATAACGAGTGTAATCCATCCGCCTTCTCCAAATTTTATTATAAGAACCGATATCAAAATGAACGACGTTAAGATTAATCCGATTCCGTTTATCGATAATTTTCTTATCCATCCTTTTTCGGATTTTCTTACAAGCCACCAATGCTTAACCATTCCTAACTGGGAGAGAGAGAATGTGATGAAAACATTTATTGAGTAAAGTACGATGAGAAAATCGACGGAGCCGCGCGATAAAACCATCAATATGAACGAAGCGCCGCCCATCATCAGTATGCCGTTCTGTGTAACAAGCCGATCACTAAGCATGGCAAATCGAGTAGGGAACCACCTGTCGAGAGCCATGTTTGCAAGAACTCTTGGACCATCAAGGAATCCTGTTTGAGCGGCGATAAATAAAAGAATAGCTTCCGATAGAAGAGTAATTAACACGAAAAGAAATCCGATATGCCCATTCCAGTGTGCAGACATATTTTGAAACAAGATGGCGTTCAGTGTCTTACCGGGCTGGACTTCAACCTTAAATAATAAATAGGCAATCATCAATCCGATAACTGTAATAGAAAGAGAGAATGCCATGTAATGCATCGTTCTTTTAGCAGTTTCAACCCTTGGCTCTCTTAGGATTGGAAGCCCGTTGCTAACTGCCTCGATCCCGGTAAATGTACCGGCGCCCATGCTATAAGCTCTCATAACCAGGAATAGCACGCCGAACAAACCAAGCGTGCTAAATGATCTTCCTAATTCATTGCCGGTTGCATTATATACTTCATGAAACTTTAATGCATGAGAAATTATAGCGTATCCAATAGCAAATAGGTGTGTGAAAACAAAAAGTAAGAATACCGGTACCAACGGTATTACTGCTTCTTTTATTCCTCTTAAATTTAAAAGTAAAAGTACAATTACTCCGAAGATTGCAAATTCAAGTTTATAGGGATACAAGCTTGCCGGAAGAAAGCTGAAGATTGCATCGGCACCGCTTGCGATAGAAATTGTTATTGTTAAAACATAGTCAATTAACAATGCGCAACCGGAAACCATACCAACATTTGGCGATAGCAGTTTACTTGCAACTAAATATCCGCCGCCTCCGGATGGGAAAAGCTCGATTATGTGAGAGTAGCTGGCTGCAATAATAAAAATTGTAATTGCAGTTCCAAGCGCGACAAAAATTCCGAGGTAAGGATGTCCGGCAAGAGCTTTGAAAGCTTCCGGTGGTCCATAACACGATGACGAAAGTCCGTCCGAGCCAAGCCCTACCCAGGCTAAGAAGGCGATAAGAGAAAGCTTATGAAATATCTTTTGATCGTGAGGATCTCTTGCGCCGCCAATTATAATAGATTTTATTTTTTTTAAGCCTGAAGAATTTTCCATTCGTAAGTCTGGTTATTGATATCAAAAGGAATTGGTAACAAAGGGAATGAGATATAAGTCGCCGGGAATTATGCCGGGCAGGTTTTTACGATGTGTATATATCTTTATTATCAAATTCATCAAGTACAAAAATAATTGTAAATATATTGTGTTACAAAAGCAAATTTTTTTATAATTGCTGACTAATTTTCTTATCTTTGCACGATAAATTTATCGAAATATTAGGGAATATCTTTAAATGAGTATTTTAGTCGACAAAAAGACGCGCCTCGTAGTTCAAGGTATTACAGGTGGCGAAGGTTCCTTTCATACACAACAAATGATTGAATACGGAACCAAAGTAGTTGCGGGAGTAACTCCCGGGAAAGGCGGAACAGATTTTTTAGGCATACCGGTTTACAATACAATTGAAGAAGCAGTAAGACATCAAAAGGCAAACACATCTGTAATTTTTGTCCCTCCGGTTGCTGCTGCCGATGCAATTCTTGAATCGGCAAACTCAGGTATAAAAACTATTATTTGTATAACCGAAGGAATACCTGCTGCGGATATGGTGAGAGTTTATAATTCAATAAAAAATAAAGATGTCGTTTTAATCGGACCTAATTGCCCCGGAGTTATTTCGCCGGGCAAGGCAAAGATCGGAATAATGCCTGGTTTTATACACAAGCAAGGTAAGATTGGAGTAGTTTCTCGCAGCGGCACATTAACTTACGAAGCTGTAAAGCAATTGACTGATGTAAAGCTTGGTCAATCTACATGCGTAGGAATTGGCGGTGACCCGGTAATAGGCTCTAAGTTCCTGGACATAATAAAATTATTTAATGAAGATCCGGATACCGAAGGAATTGTAATGATTGGTGAAATCGGCGGGACGGCTGAAGAAGAGGCTGCCGCTTACATCAAGAAATACGTTAACAAGCCTGTGGTTGGATTTATTGCCGGTAGAACAGCCCCTCCCGGAAGAAGGATGGGACATGCCGGTGCAATCATTTCAGGCGGTAAAGGAACTGCTGTAGAAAAAATGGCTGCTATGAGAAAGGCAGGAATTATAGTTGCAGAAAGTCCTGCTGAAATCGGCTCTTCAATGCTGAAAGCAATTGAATCCTTAAAGTTAAAAGCTTCTGCGAAAAAAAAACCGGCAAAGAAAGCTATAAAAGCGTTGACAGCAAACAAGGCACTAAAGAAAAAAAATAAAAAGCGCAAATAATGTTTGCTAAGCTTATACTATGATATTTGGAGTAGTGGAGCAATGGGATAATGGAATTTCTGTTATACTCCATTACTCCAATATTCCTTTGCTTTAATTAAAAGTCTTAACTATTCAAATCCATTAATTACACGACTAATATTTTTAGGAGAAACATTTGAACAATAGAACGCTTGCCATAATTAAACCTGATGGCGTTAAAAAAAATTTAATCGGACAAATTATAACAAAAATTACGGATGCCGGCTTCAAGATTAAGGCGATAAAGATGGTTAGACTGACTAAAGACTCTGCCGGCGGATTTTATGAAGTTCATAGGGAGAGAGCGTTCTTCAATGATTTAATCGAATATATGACTTCAGGTCCGTGCGTTCCGGTTGCGTTGGAAAAAGAAAACGCTGTTGCTGATTTCAGAAAGCTTATAGGCGCAACCGATCCAAACGTAGCTGAAGAAGGAACAATAAGAAAGCTTTATGCTGCAAGTAAGGCTGAAAACGTGATTCACGGTTCAGACTCCGATGAAAATGCTGCAATTGAAATTGCACATTTCTTCTCGACGAAAGAACTGCTTGAAAATTCCGGACAATAAATAAAAAGGAAATGATTATGAAAAAAATAATAGCCGCTGCACTAATTGGATTTTTATTCTTCGGCTGCGGTAAAAAATCCGGAGATAAGCCTGAAGACCTTTCGGCAAAAATGGTGACGGATACTTCTGCCATTAAGGCTGTACCGGTTGCAAATGCAAATCAACAGTTTAATCTTCTGTACAAGTTTAAGAAAGGCGTAACTTACCAGTACCGGATGACTCAAAGTACCGAGGATAATCTGACATTAAAGACTGATACAAGTATTACTCAAAGCTTAAATCAAAGTATAATTTATTTGTTCAACCTGACTTTATCTAACGTGGATAAAGACGGAGTGATGGAATTTTCATGCACTATTCCTTCGATTAGGTTGAACGCTGATGCCAATGGTCAAAGATTTTTCTATCAATCCGGTATTACAAAAGATACTACCGAGCTGAAAAAATATTACCAGTATGAAGCCCTGATAAATAATCCTTTCAGTGTACGGATAGGTAAAAGCGGGGGAGTGCTCGAAGTGTTTAGAGCAGACAGGATTGTCGATAAATTTCTCCTGCTAAGTAAGCTTTCTGCTCAAGCTTCCCCTGATGAAAAAAATTCACTGCGAAGCAACATAGTAGAATCGGTTCTGAAACCTTTTATGACCCAAATATTCCGCGATATTCCGGCTACAGCTTTGGCAAAGGATTCTTCGTGGACTTTCGCACAGCCTCCCGCACCTTTCATGGTATTTAAGGTTGAAAATACAAATCTTTACAAGATTACCGCTCTGGAAAAGTTAGGCGATGACACTCTTGCAGTTGTTGATGCCGGCTTAAAATCTGTAGTAACCGGAAATAATAAGGTAGAAGATCACGGAGCTACATACAATTTTAAAAAGCCGGAAACCTCAGCCAGCGGGACAATTTATTTTGACCTCACTAAAGGCTGCATCAAGAAAGCCAATCTAAATACCAGTATCCATATTTTCTTTACCATGGAGGCGCCTACTCCAAAAGGCAAGCAGAAGGGAAGTAAGGACGAGGTAATAAAGACTTCAAATGTTTTGGAGCTTTTGTAGAGTATTAAAATTTTAAATAATCGTAGCACAGATTATTAATCTGTGCTACGTTTTTAACCGACTTCAGGGTTAGGACACTTCTTATTTCAATAAAATAAATTTCTTAGTTTCAACAAATACTGCTGAACTTGATTGTGGCTGCTTTCCGGTGTTCGAAGCTCTTACTTGCATACTATAGAAATAAACTCCGCTCGAAAGTTGTCGGCAGTTAATTGTTTGTTGCGAGTTGAACTGCACGCTATATTTTCCTGCCGGTTTATCTTCATTTACCAGCGTTGTTATTTCGCTACCTAATAAGTTATAAACTTTTATTGTTACATGGCTAAATGCTAAAAGCTGATAGCTGATAGCAGTCGATGGATTAAATGGATTAGGATAATTTTGGTAAAGCCGGTATTCCGCCGGTAAAGAACTTACGTTGAGCCTGACGGAAGTCGGCAAATTAAAATTTGGCAATTTAGCCGCTCCCGGTCCGCCGTAAGCGCCCATATCGTTTGACAAACTACCGCGGGAAGGAAATAATGCATTTCCCGTTGATAAAGAATTTTCCACATCGTTATATTCTATTGATTTATCACCGGCATCAATGCACGGAGATTTATCTTTAAGTGTTAATGTAGAATCTGCAAATTGCGGATCGCTGAAAATATTGCCGGTGCCGCTGTACCCGCCCAAAACATTACTATATGAAACTGTAGGACCACCCGTTCTTACAACAATTTGAACTGCTGAAGTTGGCGGATCTGCCCATATTATACAGTTTTTAATTATTGATGAGCCTTGGTAAACATATATGCCAACCACCTTGTTAGCAGTAATTGTATTGTTTTCAATTATCTTTTGTGAAGCACCGTCATGGTTCATCCAAAGGGCGCCTCCGCCGTAGTCCTGTCCGCCGGAATTTTTAGTGATAATATTATTCCGGACAACGGCGCCGGTGAAATTCAAAACTATCCCGGCACCGTAACGACCTATATTTGAAGTAACAATATTGTTGAGTATTTTCGGATTACCGTCACCGGCACGAATTCCGCCTCCACCTGCACTGGTTACTCCCGATGTATTTGCAGCTTCATTATTCATTATAACGTTGAATCTTACAGTTGGGGAAGATTTCGCAATCAGTATTCCGCCGCCTTCACGGTATAATCCGGCGCCGTGTTCATCGCGCCATTTAGTGCCTTTACCTCCGGTTATTGTAAATCCTTGAAGTACCGCAGTTGAATCTTCCCCGCTTATAATTAGAACACAACTTGAAGTATCGGGATTTACCGGTCGGCTTCCATTAATTATTGTCGATTGAATGAAACTCAAATCTCCGCTTTCATAAAACCGGCTTGTAATAACTATTCTCTTAGCATGAAAATTAACATTTTCAAAATATGTTCCCGGGTAAACTAATACTGTATCTCCATTTTCGGCAGCATTAATTCCGCTTTGAATCGTTGGTTGGTCGGCAGGTACTTTAATAATTCTTGCAAATGAAGCCGCCGCCATTACCAGAAAGAATGGTAAAATAATTTTTATACTTTTTAACATGATTATTCCTTTAATTTAGGTTTTTCGGGTTGAAAATTATTAAGGGAATAAGTTTTTTTCGACCGGATTCCGGCATCAGGACAAATTAACTGACTTCAACAGGCTTTGTTTATGTGGATTGTTGATTCTTGAACTCTTTTGGAGTCATTCCG
>JAJYIL010000140.1 GCA_021790055.1 Bacteroidota bacterium | reverse complement strand
GAAACATTTCCAAAAGGACTAAATGAAGATATAATCCGACGGCTTTCTGCAGTAAAGGAAGAACCGGAGTTTATGCTTGAATGGCGGCTGAAAGCTTATCGCCATTGGCTTACTCTTAAAGAACCAAACTGGGCAAACGTTCATTTCGATCCGATTGACTACCAGGATATTTCTTATTACTCTGCGCCTAAAAAGAAGCCGAAGCTTAACAGTCTTGATGAAGCTGACCCGGAATTAATTAAAACGTATCAGAAACTCGGTATTTCATTAGAAGAGCAAAAAATATTTTCCGGTGTTGCGGTTGATGCAGTGTTCGATAGTGTTTCGGTTGCAACAACATTTAAGAGTAAGCTTGCGGAGCTTGGAATAATTTTCTGCCCGATGTCTGAAGCGATAAAGAATCATCCCGACCTTGTTCGAAAATATTTAGGCAGCGTTGTTCCGCATACAGATAATTTTTTTGCATCGCTAAACTCAGCAGTATTCAGCGATGGTTCTTTCGCCTACATTCCGAAAGGCGTGCGCTGCCCGATGGAACTTTCAACTTATTTTAGAATAAATGCAGCCAACACCGGGCAGTTTGAACGCACATTAATAATAGCCGATGAAGGCGCTTACGTAAGCTATCTTGAAGGCTGCACAGCACCGATGAGAGATGAGAACCAGCTTCATGCCGCGGTTGTTGAATTAGTTGCGCTTGATAACTCAACGGTAAAATATTCAACCGTTCAGAATTGGTATCCCGGCGACAAGAACGGCAAAGGCGGCATCTTTAATTTTGTTACAAAGCGCGGAATGTGTAAAGGTGTTAATTCAAAAATTTCCTGGACTCAAGTAGAGACCGGTTCTGCCATTACGTGGAAATATCCAAGCTGCCTTTTAATCGGAGATAACTCAGTAGGAGAATTTTACTCTGTAGCAGTTACAAACAATTACCAGCAGGCAGACACCGGTACTAAGATGATTCACATGGGAAAGAATACAAGAAGCACAATCGTATCAAAAGGAATTTCTGCCGGCAAGAGCAATAACAGCTACCGCGGTCAGGTTAAGATAATAAGGAAAGCTGATAATGCACGCAACTTCTCACAGTGCGATTCACTTTTGATCGGCGATAAATGCGGCGCACACACATTCCCCTATCTTGAAATAAATAATTCAACCGCACAAATGGAACATGAAGCAACAACTTCAAAGATTGGCGAAGACCAAATCTTCTATCTTAACCAGAGGGGTATCTCGAGAGAAGATGCGGTGAACTTAATCGTCAACGGATATTGTAAAGAAGTTTTTAAGGAACTTCCTATGGAGTTTGCAGTTGAGGCTCAGAAGCTGCTTAGCGTTAGCCTGGAAGGAAGTGTCGGGTAAAAAGCCGATTATCAAATTTCAAATAACAATTTTTATAAAGATAAAATTAAATCAGGATATAGGATGTTAGAGATAAAAAACCTTCACGTAAATGTTGAAGGAAAAGAAATATTAAAAGGCATTGATTTATCGATTAAAACCGGTGAGGTTCATGCCATTATGGGACCTAACGGCAGCGGCAAAAGTACGCTTGCTCAGGTACTAGCTGGAAGAAGCGAATACCAAGTAACAAAAGGCGAAGTAATTTTTGATGGTAAAAACCTGCTTAAGCTTTCACCCGAAGATAGAGCACGCGAAGGAATATTCTTAGCTTTCCAGTACCCGGTTGAGATTCCCGGAGTTAGTAACGTTAATCTTCTTAAGACCGCAATAAATGAAATCAGGAAATATAATGGTGAAGAAGAATTAGATGCGATGGAGTTTATGGCTCATCTTAAAAAGAAGATGAAGCTAGTTGAGATGGACCAATCTCTTTTAAGCCGATCCGTTAATGACGGTTTCTCAGGCGGTGAGAAAAAGAAAAATGAAATTTTGCAGATGGCAGTGCTTGAGCCGAGATTAGCTATCTTGGATGAGACCGATTCCGGTCTTGATATTGATGCATTAAGAATTGTGGCAAACGGTGTGAATAAATTGAAGTCGCCTGAGAGGTCAACGATTGTAGTTACCCATTACCAGAGATTGCTCAATTACATTGTTCCCGATTTTGTTCACGTTCTCTATAACGGCAGAATTGTCAAATCAGGCACCAAAGAGCTCGCACTCGAACTGGAAGCAAAAGGCTACGACTGGCTGAAGGAACAGAAGGAATTCGCATAATATGAGTAGTCCGTTAGATATAAAGAACTGGTATATCAAAAGCTTCGAATCGTTTGAAAGCAGTTTAAATGGCGAAAGCTCGATGCCGTTCCATCTGGTTAGAAAGGAAGCAATTGAAAAATTCTCGCAGCTTAGCTTCCCCACTACTCATGATGAGGATTGGCGGTTTACCAATATTGCGCCGCTTTTAAAATATAATTTCGAACCTTCAAGTAAAGTTAATGCAGCATTTCATCAGATCAAGAATTACATATTTGAAATTTCCAAAAAAAATGTATTAGTTTTTATAAATGGATATTTCTCACATGAGCTTTCTAAAATAGAAAGGTCAAAAGATGGAATAATATTGGACAGCCTTTCCAATCAATTGGAAAATGGCTCCCAAGTCGTCAACCGGCATTTGGGAAAGTATGCTAAACATTCAGAGCAGATATTTACTGCGCTGAGCACTGCATTTACGCGGGACGGCGCCTTCGTCTATGTACCGGATAATAAAATAATAGAAGAACCCATACAGATTCTTTTTATTACCTCAACCGGCGGGAAGAATATTTTATCCCAGCCGCGCAATCTTTATGTTACGGGAAAGAATGCCCAGGTGTCGATAGTTGAACGGTATCTTTCTCTTGATGAAGGAATTTATTTCACTAATGTGGTAACTGAAATTTATGCCGGAGAAAACTCGACTATTGATCATATAAAACTTCAGGAAGAGAATCTGAATGCTTTCCACATTTCCCGAACCGAGGTCGATCAGGAAAAAGGAAGCAGTTTTAATTCATATTCATTTTCTTTCGGAGGCGAGATTGCCAGACACGATATCAATACACGCTTCAACGATGAAGGCGGCGAGTCTTCTTTAAATGGTCTGTTCTTATTAACCGGTAATCAGCTTTACGATACACATTCGTTAATAGACCACGCTAAGCCGAACTGCACCAGTCATGAAAAATACAAAGGAATACTTGACGATACTTCGCATGGCGTCTTTAACGGTAAAGTAATTGTTCGACGAGATGCACAAAAGACTAATGCATTCCAGGAAAATAAGAATATCATACTTTCAAACGGTGCTCTGATTAATACTAAGCCGCAGCTTGAGATTTTTGCCGACGATGTTAAATGCAGCCACGGTGCAACAATAGGTCAGCTTGATGCGGATGCGATGTTCTACTTGAAGTCGCGCGGCATAGGCGAAGAGAACGCAAAGTCAATACTGATTCACGCATTTGCCAGCGATGTAATTAGGACAATCAAAATAGAAGAAGTTAAAAAATATCTTGAAGAAGTTTTAGTAAAAAGATTTAATAAATAATACTCTGTGCCTTAGTGCCCTTGCCTACCGGCAGGAAGGTCTGTAATGAAGTAATTTTTACCACGGAGACACAAAGAGAAAAAGAAATAAAGTGAATAAGACAGCAGTACATACGGAATCAAAGATATTCGACATTGAAAAGATTAGAGCGGACTATCCGATACTTAAGACAGTAGTTCATGGGAAGCCACTTTGCTATCTTGACAATGCCGCAACTACACAGAAGCCCCAGGCAGTAATCGATAAGCTTGTGGAATATTACTCGACGATGAATGCAAACATCCACCGCGGGGTGCATTATTTAAGCGAGCTTTCAACTAAAGAATTTGAAGACTCACGGATTAAGATAAAGAACTTCATAAATGCAAAGAGTGAAAAGGAAATCATCTTTACAAAAGGTACGACTGATTCTCTTAATCTTGCCGCAACCGCTTTCGACAGAGGCAAGTTAAAATCCGGCGATGAAATTATTATTACCGGCATGGAACATCATTCCAATATTGTCCCCTGGCAGCTAATCGCAAAAGATAAAAACATAAAGCTAAGAGTGGTGCCGATTACCGACACCGGCGAAATCATCTTTGAAGAATTTGAGAAGATGATAAATGAAAAGACAAAGCTGGTATCGGTTGTTTATGTTTCAAATTCTCTCGGCACAGTTAACCCGGTTGAAAAAATAATTAAGACTGCGCATCGTTACAACCTCCCGGTTATATTAGATGCAGCGCAGGCAATACAGCATTTGAGCATCGACGTTCAAAAGCTTGACTGCGACATGCTGGCTTTTTCAGGGCATAAAATTTACGGACCTACCGGTATCGGAGTTCTTTACGGAAAAGAAAAACTGTTGAACGAGCTTCCTCCCTACCAGGGCGGCGGCGATATGATTTCCAAAGTTACTTTTGAAGAGACAACTTTCAATTCCCTTCCGTATAAATTTGAAGCCGGCACTTCTAATATTGCCGATGCAATCGGACTTGGAACTGCTATAGATTATATTTCCGGAACCGGCATAAATGCAATTGCAAAACATGAAGGCGAGCTTCTTGCCTATACGACAGAAAGAATTTCCGAGCTGCCGGAAGTTAAGATTATCGGGCAGGCAAAGGAGAAGAGCAGCGTACTTTCTTTTGTAATAGATAATATTCATCCACACGATGTTGGAACATTTTTAGACTTCGAAGGAGTCGCCGTTAGGACAGGACATCATTGCACACAACCTGTAATGGATAGGTACTGCATACCGGCTACTACTCGTGCTTCGTTCGCAATGTACAACACGAAGGAAGAAGTTGGTATTTTAATTAATAGTTTGAAAAAAGTTATTGAGGTTTTTAAGTAACTCAAGTTAGGCAACGTCCCTGGAATAGTGAAGTATTGGAGTAATGGAAGTGAACGGCTTATTTCATTACCCCATCATTCCAGTACTCCGGGAGAGTAGTTTGCGTAAGGGAAATATATGGATGAGGAATTAAGAGAACTTTACCAGCAGGTAATACTGGACCATAATAAGAGTCCAAGAAATTTTAAGAAGCTAGAAAATGCAAATCATTCGGCAGAAGGCTATAATCCGCTGTGCGGAGATAAGATTAACCTTTATCTTGTTATTGAAGATGATGTGGTGAAGGATGTTGGTTTCCAGGGCTCCGGCTGCGCTATTTCCAAGGCATCCGCCTCTTTAATGACCTCGATAGTCAAAGGCATGAAGAAAGAAGATGCCGAAAGGCTGTTTGAAAAATTTCATGATTTGGTAACAGGAAAGCTGACTGATGAAAATGAAATTGAAGAGCTTGGAAAGCTTGCAGTATTTGCGGGCGTTCGTGATTTCCCTGCAAGAGTAAAGTGTGCGAGTTTGTCTTGGCATACTTTGATTTCTGCTTTGCAGGACGGAAAGAAAGTGGTTTCCACAGAGGAATAAGCTATGTTTTTTAGAAGAGATAAAAATAGAAACGAAGCTCAAGTAGAAAATTATAGAGAAACCGAAGTAAGGCAATCAGAAGCTTCAAACGAAGCTTCGCAGACTTACAGCGAAAGCAAGACTGCGGAAGTTTCAGCAGAGGCAGCATTGCCTTCCGAAGAATCAGCAAAGATAAATAAACAGGAGTTAGAAGAGAAGATTATTCAAATGCTTAAAACCTGTTACGACCCGGAAATTCCCGTAGATATTTTTGAGCTTGGTTTGATATACGAAATTAAAATAGATGACAAAGCAAACGTAAATATCAAGATGACACTGACATCTCCGGCGTGCCCGGTTGCCGGATCACTACCGGGAGAAGTTGAGATGAAAATTAAATCAATCTCGGAGATAAAAAACGTAAGCATAGAGTTAGTCTGGAATCCTCCATGGGATAGGGATATGATGTCCGACGTTGCTAAAATAGAGCTTGGAATGTATTAAAAGTAACAGAGAGAAGGAGAAAACATGTTCAATATAATTTCGCGTCCGCCGATTTATGACCAGGATGCAGTACAGCCGATGAGAGACGAATTAATTGCAGTCGGCTTCGAAGAATTGCTTTCCCCGGAAGATGTGGATAAGGCAATTAATGTTAAAGATGATAAGGTAATTTTAGTGATGATAAATTCGGTTTGCGGTTGTGCAGCCGGAAGCGCACGCCCTGGTATTTCGCTGGCGCTGCAGAATAAAGTTATACCGGATAAGCTCTATACAGCTTTTGCGGGACAGGAAAGAGATGCCGTTGAAAAGGTCCGCTGGTACATAGGAAACTTTCCGCCTTCTTCGCCGAGCATTGCAATATTTAAAAACGGCTCGCTAATCTATTTCTTACAGCGGTTCGAGATTGAGGGAAGAAGAGCCGAAGAAATTGCCGATACTTTAACTCAGGCATTTGATGAGCTTTGTTCTGCAAAAGGACCGTCAATTAGCCCGGGTGAATTTGCGCAGGTAATGCACGCAAAAATGTGCGGCTCAAAAATTCCGTTGTTTAAAGGATAATATTTGTGAAATTCAGTGCGCAGGAAGAATATGGATTAAGATGCCTGCTTAGGATAAGCAAGGCAAAGTCTCCAAACGGATTGACAATCCCGGAGATAAGCCAGATGGAAGGTTTATCCGAAGCTAATGCCGGAAAGCTTTTGCGGGCTTTGCGTTTGGGCGGTTTCATAGAAAGCTCCCGCGGTCAAACCGGCGGTTACAAATTAGCGAGATCGGCAGATCAAATTATCATCAGCGAAGTGCTTGCAGCGCTGGGAGGAAAATTATTCGAAGCAGATTTCTGCGCCGACCACTCCGGCGCAGAACTGATTTGCACCCATTCTATCGACTGCTCGATACGTTCGTTATGGCGAACTGTCCAGTCTATGCTTGATAGCGTCTTAGGGAAGATCACCCTGAAGGATCTTATCGGCTCCGAAGTGGAAGTAAATTCGCTTGCAAGCAGCTTTGCGCTTAATGTAGAGAAGAAGTTTAACAACAGCTTTTCATAAGAATTTCAACTTTACTTCTTCTTAAGCAAATCGAATTCTTCCATCTCGTAGCCTTTTAGATAACCTTCTCTCGCAAGATTATCAAACGACTTGAAGATTTTAATTGTCACTTCATTCGAGCTGTTATGACCTACCGAGATAATTCTTATTCCGTTTATCTCTTTGTCAAGCTTAACGGAAGCGCAGAGCTTATCGTTGACAATCAAATCGTTATCAAGCTTAGATTTCTTTCCCGGGATATTTGAAAGCGCCCAGCGGACTCCCTTCTTAGCGTTTTGGTAAGCCGAGTCTATATCGGTCTCAGTCTTCGTCTGCGTAAAAGAAAATGAAATCGGCAACAGGCAAGTAAAAACCAAAATTATAATTCTCATAAGCTTCCCTCACTTTATTCTATAGTTTAGAAAATTTTATTTATAACTTGATTCAAAAATAAGATTAACAAACATATACTCAAAATTATTTTTGATTCGGGAAAGTTCCTTGGCTATTTTTGCAATTGCAATAAGGGAAGTTTTTAAATTTAATATTTTAGGAGAAAATAATGATTCGCAAGATAGTTTTATTA
>JAJYIL010000139.1 GCA_021790055.1 Bacteroidota bacterium | reverse complement strand
AATATGTCGTTCAATTCTGGTACAAGTTGTTGAGGATGCATGCATGAAGATATTTCAGTAAATCCCTGAAAGTCAGTAAAGAGCAAAGTTACTAACGGAAATTCTTTTGGCTTTATGGTGCCGGTTTCTTTAAGCTCTCTAACAATTTCAGGTGGGAAAATATTGTGAATCAGCCTGTTGGCTCTAATTTTTTCTTCTTCAAGTTCTCTTGTTCTCTCTTTAAGCTGCTGGCTAATTTTATATTTATACAGAGCCATTTCAATTGCCGAGTGAAGCGTCCGTTCGTCAAATGGCTTTATAACATAGCCGAAAGGCTCGGTATACTTAGCGCTCTGGATAGTTTCATCGTCGGCTAAAGCAGTAAGATATACGACCGGGATATTCAGTTCGTTCATAATAACGTCAGCCGCCTCGATTCCTGTCATCTTTTCCTCAAGTACGATGTCCATTAAAACAAGGTCCGGCTTAAACGTCCTGACTAAGTTGATCGACTCTTTCCCCGTTCTTGCCGTACCTAAGACCTTGTACCCCAGATGTTCAAGCGTTTTGAAAATATCTATCGCAATAATACTTTCATCTTCTGCAATAACTATTCTTATTTCTTCTTTCATTGTTTCCCTATTTCCTCTTTATTGCTTAGCTTCTATTCATATTAAATAATTTTCCTCTAACATAGTACATACCCGCGTCTAATAAAAATAATCTTGACTTTACTTAAGTTCGATGCAAAATTTTTTTCCTTGTCCAGGCAAGTATAATTATTACCAATTAAAGTTCAAAGCAAAATTTTAATCAAAGAAGCTTAGCTGTGTAGAATTTACAATTGAATCGAAAGAAATGCCGAAAAGAGAGAGTACCGAATCGGCAACCGGCTTAAGCTGCTTATCAATATAATGCTGGTAATCGATATCGCTATGATCAAGTTCGATTGGGATTGGTCCGTGTTTGGTTATGACATAATAAATTAATCCTCTGCCGCTGTCTATCATTTTTGCTGCGCGTACCTGCGGTGGTATGTTCTTAGTATATTCGTCGATATTTTTACGGAGCCGTTTTCTGTAGACAAGCTTGTCATCAAGTTCACCCTTCTGTACACTGGCTGCATACTTTCTCATCCAATCTTCTATTTCCAGGTTCTTGAAAATCCTATCGTACAACTCAACCTGGAATTCTTTTGCTAATCTTGTCCAATCAGACCTAACAAATTCCATCCCTACAAATTCCAGTTTCTCTTCTCCGTTCTTAACGAGTAATCCGGCATATCTTTTTTTAGCGCCGGTCTCGCTCCCTCTTGCCGGAGTAATTATAAACTTTCGGTAATACTTTTCATATTCTATTTCGAGAAAAGATTCTACGCCAAATTCATTTTTTAATTTCGCGCTCCAGTATTCATTTAACTCATTAGCTATTTTTTCTCCTAGCAATTCAACATCGCTTTCTCCAGCGAATTGATCTTTGCTTAAACCTTTGCCTTGATTTCCCATGCCTCCTAACAAAACAAAAAGAGAATCGGTATCGCCGTAAACCACCTGGTAATTTTTTTTCTCAAGATAATCTTTGCTTCCAAGCAAAAGGTAATGACCGGTGCTTGTAATAGCTGTCGGCAGATCAGGATGATAAAAACGGCAGCCATAAGATCCCATTACGCCGTAAAAGCTGTTCATCAGAATTTTTATTGCCTGCGATAGCTGCTTATCGCCTTTTATTTTCGCCTCGTTGCGCTTTTCAATCAGCCTGGCAATAAAATCCGGCAAAAAGTTTTTAGTTAAAGAAAACTTATATCCTTCCGGAGTCCGGATTGTATTTTCACCGGCATGAATTCTCGAAATCGGATCAATTTTAAAAGTTCTTATTATTGACGGGTACAAGCTTTTGAAATCAAGCACAATTACGTCGTCATATAATCCCGGGGTAGGGTCTAGCACATAACCGCCTGCAGCATGATCGAGTTCAACAATATCTTTTATGTTCGGCGCAACATAACCGGCACGGTGAAGTCTCGGTAAATAAAAATGATCGAACGCCGCCGTCATCATTCCAAGCTGATCCATCAGTAGCCCGGATAGCTGCGCCCGCTTTACCGATAATTCAATCAATGCCGACTTCTTAAAAATGTTGCTAACCAAAACCGCATCCTGCAAATTATATTCAGCCAGCTTTACTTTATCTTCTTTAAATAGCCTTTCGATTTCATGAACTTTGTTTTTGTCAGGTGTAATTGTCTTTCCTGTTTTCAAAAGCTCCTGTGCTACCGTTTCAAGCTTATAATCTTCAAAGGAGAAGAAGGAAGATCTTAGAGCGGGCGGACCGTCAATAACTATCCTGCCGGGAATAAAAGCAAAGTAGCTGCCGTTCTTTCTAGATCTTAAGGATGTCTTTCCCTCTCCACGTCCGATATCAAAAGGAATATTTAACTCGCCGCATTTCCTTTCCAGGAACATCAGATCAAATCCTATTACATGCCAGCCTATTATTATGTCGGGGTCGGTTTCCTTAAACCACGAAAGAAAATCAATCAATAGATCTTTTTCGGTATTAAAGAATGAAATATATTCAGGCGCTCTTTTATTGATGCCGAGTGCGAAAACTTTTTTCAGCTCCCCTTTCTTCCCAGTAATATGCAGAGCAACGGAGTAAAGAGCGCCGTTCTTATATCCGGTTTCAATATCCAAAGATGCTGTCACAAACTTCGGGTTAGCCTCACATGGCTTTACTTTCGGATTTGTAAAGCTAACCAGTCTGTCCTTCTTTACAAAATCCCCGGTTATATTAATTTGCGCATTTATGAATCTCTCCATCAAATATCTTTTAACAGGATCGATATCAGATTCGTAGGTAAAAACTCCTTTGGTTTGCAAAGTATCGTCAGCTTCCCTTAGATCCTTTTCCGTATTAAAATAAAGAACGTCGACATTATTCCCCTTAATCGTTTTCATGTCTGATTCTTTACGTAAATACCTAACATTTAAGTCTTCAAGGTTCGAATTATGCTCGACAAATAATACCGGCTTAACGTTTGTGATAATTATTTCCACCGTACCTAGTTCTTCCGAATTCCCCAGTAAGCGCAGAATGTTCCTTTCCTTTAAGTCATGCCATTCGCCGGTCAATATAAAAACATCTGCTGAAACCATCGTGCTTCAATACTTCACTTTCTTAGCCGCAAGATTACATGATCGGCAAAATTGTGAATCACGCAATCATGTAATATCGCAATTTTGTAATTTGTGTTTAAATTTAAAAGAGCCATTCCTTCAAATCGATATAATTCATTAATAAAGAATAAATCTTTTTAGTAATCTGTCCCGGCTTACCATCTCCGACTTTCCAATCATCAATTTGAATTACCGGTTTTACCTCCGTGTTTGTTCCTGTAATAAAAAACTCATCAAAGTATTTTAAATCTGGCTTATTTATTTCTTCTTCTTTTACTTCCATCCCGTTTTTACGGCAGACTTCAATTACAACCTTTCTTGAAACACCCGGCAAAATATAATGTGAAAGAGGCGCTGTAAATACAACACCGTTCTTCACTCCCCAAAAGTTTGTGTGAGAGCCTTCGTACAGATATCCGTCTCTCTCCCAGATAGCTTCTTCAGCGTCTTTTTCTACTGCATGCTGATTTGCAAGAACGCTTGGTAAAAGCGATATTGATTTTATATCGCAGCGTGACCAGCGAATATCTCTTTCTAAAATTACTTTTATCCCTTCGGGAAATTTATTTCTGTCCTCTTTAACAGGAGTCACTGATACAAAGACGGTTGGTTTTACATTTTCAGGCGGAAATGAATGTTTGCGCGGGTAAAATTCTCCCCTTGTAATTTGAATATAAGCTGAAGCATCATTTTCATCAAACTCGTTCAGCTTTATAAGTTCATAGATTACATTTTCAAGCTTATCGACTTCATTGTATTTAATTCCAATTGCTTGAAGACTATCCTTCAATCTTTCAAGATGGTCTGGAGCCCTAAACAGCCTTCCATAATAAGTTCTCATAACTTCATAAACACCATCTGCATACTGGAAGCCGCGGTCGAACGGAGAAATTCTTACTTCATCTAATTCCAAATATTGTTTGTTAAAATATACTTTCATTTCGTTTATCCAAACTGAATTAATCTGAAAAAATTGTTTGGAATAATAACAATTTTTAATTCAGTATGGAAGTGAGAAAAGGATTATGGAAAAAAAATTTCCTTGTACCATTCAGTCGGATCCTCTCATTCTTACGCCAAACGCCTCGCCAGTGTAATTGTACAGCCGGCTGCTGTTAAAGGTTTTACCAGTCTCCGGTTTCTTTACTTGCAGGTTGTGGTCTTGTTCAGGCTATTGTTAATTTCACTAAATCAATTTTAATGTTGGATGCTCTGGCAATTACAATATTAAACTTGTCTATAGTCAAGTTCTCACCTTCAGCCGGGATTCTTCCGATGCGGCTGCTGATAAATCCGGCAATCGTCTCGTAATCGCCTACCGGGATGTTAAGTGAATATTTTTCGTTGATGTAATCAATTTCTACCTTGCCGCTTATCAAGTATAAATTCTCTCCAACCTTCCTGCAAATGTTTTCTTCCACATCGTATTCATCTCTAATCTCGCCGAATAGCTCTTCCATTATGTCCTCCATTGTTATGATGCCGGCTGTACCTCCAAACTCATCAATAACAATAGCAATAGAAACATGCCGGCTTAAAAACTCATTCAGCATATCAAATGTCTTTTTTGCCTCGGGCACAAATATAATATCACGGATGATGCTCTTTAAGTCCCGGGGTGATTTAAAGATGTCGTATGCAAATACAACTCCTTTAATGTTGTCAAGGTTATCTTCGTAAACCGGAAGCTTTGAATAACCGGAATCAATAAATACCGAAATCACCTCGTCCAAGCTTTGTGAAGTTTCAACTCCCACTATTTCTGTTCTAGGACGCATCGCTTCATTAACCCTCTGGTCGCCGAGCGCAAGCACTTTCGAGATTACATTGCTTTCGGATTTTTTCACTACGCCTGCTTCCATGCTTTCTTCAACAAGAAACTCAATGTCTTCCTTGCTGAATATATAATTTATCTTTTCCTCCTTAACGTCAGGCGCTTGAGTTAACACGGTTGAGATTGCTGAAACACTTTTCATTACGGGGTACAGCAATATTGATAATGCGCGTACCGGCAGCGCCGTAATTAAAACCATCCTATCGGCTAACTCGCGGGATAAATATTTCGGCAGAAGCTCGCCGAAGATCAATAAAAAGAATGTTGAAACCAGCAGGATTTCAACGTCGCTTAGTCTAAAAAGTCGAAATAGGAAGAATGTGCTTATTGAGGCAAAGGCAACATTAACTGTATTATTTCCTATCAATATAGTTGAAAAAAAGGAGCCCGGATACCGAGTAAAATGCAATGCGCTTTTAGCGGCAATATTATTCTTTCTTGCTTTAACTTCAAGCTTAAGCTTGTTCGAAGCAATAAACGCAATTTCAGAGCCTGAAAAAAATGCGCTTATCAATAATAGTATTAGTAGGAATATCAAGTCTTCAACCATAGCTAATATACTTTTTCAACCTTAATATTATTAATACGGAAGATATATTTACCTCCACCGGAATCTAAAATAAATCTCGCATTTACAGATGCGCCGCCGCTGATTTCCCTTTTTATTTTAATGCCATCCGGTAAACCAAATGAGAAGTGCTTTACTGCTTTCGGAGGAAGAATAAAATCTCCGGAATTTTCGGAATTTATAAAAATCGGCTTCAATTTGTAAATAAGCGTACTGTCAAGATAGATTTCCACTTCAGGCATTTTCAGGCTTTTAACGGTGTCTTTACCCGCATTCAAAATATTCAGTCTTCCTCTGAAATGAAACGTAGAATTATTACCGGGCATTAAATTTAACCAGGCGCTTGCATCATGCAAATTTACCTTTAAGTTCAGATTGGAATTTTGCGAGATGTTACTGCCGCATCCTCCGACTACAAAAGTAATAATTGTCATCAAAAAAACTGTGTGGTAATACTTCATTATCAGTCCTGTATTCAAGAGAAACCTTCAAACAACTTTTCATCACCGTTCGAATTCTTTTAATAAATGATCAAGGTGGTTACTAAAATATATAACAAAATATTTAAAATCATCGGAAGGTCGGTGAGCATTATTTCAGTAGTGTTTTCCCCCTTATTATTCATATGAACAAGAAACATATATCTAAAAATTCCAAAGACGACAAACGGAGTAGTGTATATCAAATTCTCGCTCCCGAATACCGAGACTGTTCTTGATGACACTGTATAGAGGGCATAGCAAATAATCACTGCCGATGAAGCAACTGTTGCCATCTGGTTGGTAAATTCAAGAGAATAGGACGAAAGAACTTTTCTCGTAATCGAGTTCGTATCGTCCTGCACCAACTTTAATTCCGACTGGCGCTTCATCACCGCGAGGAAAAGTGAAACGAACATCGTCGTAAGTAAAAGCCAGCTTGATATTTCAACACTAATTATAAAAGCACCGGCAACAACTCTTATCATAAACCCGGCGGCGATGCTGAAAATATCGAGCAATACAATGTGCTTCAGATAAATTGAATAAAAAACATTGAGGAAAAAGTATGCGGCGATTGAAACCGAAAAGCTAAAATTAAAATTTATTAGCGCAGCGGCAACGATTATAAATATCACGGCGGTAAGAATAACTGCTTTCTTCTTAGACAAAGCTCCGGAAGGAAGAGGACGAAGTCTTTTAACGGGATGAGCTTTATCGGCTTCCAGGTCGATGATATCGTTGATAATATATACAAGGCTAGAAGTAAGGCAAAACAATACAAATCCAATGAACGAAAGTGCGAAATAATCCTTTTCAAAAAGATGATGTGAGAAAACCAGCGGAATAAAAACAAAAAAGTTCTTTATCCATTGCGGCACTCTAAGCAATTTAAAATAGTTTTTTAATATCAAAAGACGGCGGACTCCTCGTATATTCCGAAAACTTTCTTTAATTCCCCCGTCATCTCGCCGAGGGTTACATAATTATGAGCAGCTTTTACAAGCACAGGCATTAAGTTCCGGTTACTCCCGGCAGCCTCATGTATTTCTTTCAGGCTTTCTTCAACTGCTTCTTCGTTTCTGCTTTGCCGCAAATCTGCCATACGTTGTTTTTGCTTCTTTTCAACCTCGGGCGAAATATACAAAATAGGAATATCAACTTTTTCATCCGTTTCGATAAATTCATTAACTCCTACAATAAATTTTTCTTTACGTTCAACTTCTTTTTGATACCGGTAGGCAGAGTCTGCAATTTCTTTCTGAAAATATCCTGCTTCAATTGCCGGTATAACTCCGCCTATAGAATCAATTTGGTTAAAGATTTCATTTGCCATCTTTTCCATTTTATCGGTCATCGATTCGACGAAATAACTGCCGCCGAGAGGATCGACAGTGTTTATCACCCCGGTTTCGTATGCAATTAGCTGCTGTGTGCGAAGTGCAATCTTAACTGCCTTCTCGCTTGGAAGCGCAAGTGTTTCATCC
>JAJYIL010000138.1 GCA_021790055.1 Bacteroidota bacterium | reverse complement strand
TATTTGAAGAGAGTGTGCCCGCATTAGGCAGCTTCGATAAAACTGCCGGCGAAAGTTTAGCTAAAGCGCCGTCATCTACTTCCTGGTTTGTAGTTGCATTAAGAGAAAGCTATCAGGCTGGCGACGGAAAATTTTTGAATAATGGCTGGATGCTTGAATTACCGCACCCGGTTTCAAAAATTACATGGGACAATTATGCTGCAGTGTCCGATAGAACAGCTAAGAGCTTAAATGTCGACGACGGTGATTTTATCATTATTCAAACCGGTAATAGGAAATTAGAAATTCCTGCCTTTGTTCAACCTGGCGCTGCAGATAACACGGTAACCATTGAACTTGGCTTTGGAAGAAAAGTTGTCGGCATTGTAGGCACCGGCGTCGGCTTCGATGCCGGAAAGCTAATGTCGGAAAAGGGTGGCTATTCTCCTTGGATTTATGAGGCTTCAAGCGTTACAAAAGGTAATGGAAGCTACAAGCTTGCATCTACCATGGAACATCATCTGTTTGATAATAAGCTGACAGCCAACGCTGCACAGAAAAGGAAAATAATTCAGGAAGGTACAGTCGAGGAGTACCGGAAGAATCCTGACTTCTTAAACGCGCCCAGACCTAAAGAAGAAGAATCATTATACCATAATCATCCTTATCCTGGAGTGAAGTGGGGGATGATAGTCGATTTAAATAAATGCATCGGCTGCGGCGATTGTGTTATTGCTTGCGTCTCTGAGAACAATATTCCGATTGTCGGTAAAGACCAGGTACTGGTAAGCAGAGAAATGCAGTGGCTACGGGTTGATCGTTATTATTCCGGTACGATTGAAGAGCCTGTTGTGAGCAACCAGTTAATGCTTTGCCAGCAGTGCGACAACGCGCCGTGCGAAAATGTTTGCCCGGTTGCAGCAACAACCCACAGCCCCGACGGTTTGAACCAGATGATATACAACCGCTGCGTCGGTACAAGATATTGTTCAAACAACTGTCCTTATAAAGTTAGAAGATTCAACTTCTTCAATTTTAGGGATCATTTTAGAGATCATTTTCAGCAGAGCCAGCTTTTCAGTTTGGTAAACAATCCGGAAGTAACAGTAAGGTCTCGAGGAGTAATGGAGAAATGCACGTTTTGCATTCAGAGGATTATGAACGCGCGCTCCCAGGCAATACATGAGCACCGCGAATTCAAAGGCTCAGACGTTACGACTGCATGCCAGGATGCTTGCAACACTAATGCAATTATATTCGGCGATGAGAACGACAAGAACTCTATCATTCATAAATATAGAAATCATGAACTTGCATATTATGTTTTGGAGGAACTAAACACGAGACCAAACGTTACATATCTTGCTAAATTAAGAAATACCGAAACGGAGGTAGCATAGTGGCGATTGATTATTCTTTAGAACCCGTACTTGTAGAAGGCAATCCTCCTTTAAAAGAGCTTGATGAAGTTATAATAAGACCGATAGATCTTAAGCCGACGAGGAAGTATCAAGTTGTGTTGGCTTTTTTTGTAAGCCTTCTGATAATAGGAATAATTTGTACGGGAATTACGTTTTATTATGGAATAGGAATGTGGGGAAATAATCAACCGGTTGCGTGGGCTTTTGATATTACAAATTTTGTATTCTGGATTGGAATCGGGCATGCAGGCACTTTGATCTCCGCTATCTTGTATTTACTAAGGCAGCAGTGGAGAAACGGCATAGCACGCTTTGCCGAAGCGATGACTATCTTTGCCGTTATGTGTGCGGGCATCTTTCCGGTAATCCATACCGGCAGACCCTGGCTTGCCGGGTATTTAATCCCATATCCAAACCAGCACCTTATGTGGCCAAATTTCATTTCTCCTTTAGTATGGGATGTATTCGCAGTTTCAACTTATTTTACTGTATCCCTGATATTTTGGTACACGGGACTGATTCCCGACTTTGCAACATTGCGAGATAGAGCGACTAATAAAATTAAGAAAACGATTTATTCCGTATTCAGTTTAGGATGGAGAGGATCGAGCCGCCAGTGGCAGCATTATGAAAAAGCTTATATGTTATTCGCAGGTTTTGCTACTCCGCTTGTACTTTCCGTTCATACAGTAGTAAGCTGGGACTTTGCGGCTGCTATTATACCCGGATGGCATTCAACAATTTTCCCGCCATACTTTGTTGCCGGCGCTATTTTTTCCGGCTTTGCTATGGTAAGTACGGTATTAATCTTTATCAGGAAAGTTTTCGATATGGAGCATATTATAACTATCGACCATCTTGAAAAGATGAACAAGATAATACTTCTTACCGGTTCAATGGTAGGATATGCTTATATTATCGAATGGTTCATGGCATGGTATAGCGGTTCTCCGTTCGAATTATTTACTACTTTGAATAGAGCATTCGGACCTTATGGATGGGGTTACTGGGTAATGCTTAGCTGCAACGTTTTCTTCCCACAGCTCTTCTGGTTTAAAAAAATCAGACGTTCCGTACCGGTAACTTTGGCAATTGTTATTCTTGTAAATGTTGGAATGTGGTTTGAACGCTTCATAATTATAGTCACCTCGCTTAGTAGAGATTTTTTACCGTCGTCTTGGCATGCTTACAGACCAACATTGGTAGACTTTGGTATATTGTTCGGAAGCTTCGGTTTGTTCTTTACCCTGATCTTGCTTTTCGCAAGAACACTGCCGGTAGTTTCAATTGCGGAAATTAAATCAATAGTCAAAGGTGCTCAGCCTGTTCATCATGAAGAAGAGTGAATCAATTAAAAATTGGAAATTAAAAATTATAAGAAGATATAATTTACACTGAAATGAAAAATCTTATTTGGCAAAATAATGGCAGATGAAAAGAAGTTGTTCGGCGTTGCTGCTTTGTTCGATACTGCAGATGAAATATTCAATGCAGCGAAGAAAGTTAATGAAGCCGGTTTTAAGAATTATGATGTAAACACTCCTTATCCAATTCACGGTATTGAGAGGGCGATGAAGTTGAAGTCGTCTAAGCTGGGATATGTAACTTTATTCTTCGGCTTCTTTGGTGCGTCGTCAATTTTATTTTTCATGTGGTGGGCACTTGCCGTAAATTACCCGCTTGTTATTGGTGGTAAGCCATATTTTCCATTGCCGGCTTTTGTTCCGATTACTTTTGAATTCACGGTGCTGAATGCGGTTGTCTCAACATTCATAGCAATGATAGCTATTGTATTCAATCTTCCATTTAACGCCCATCCGCTACACGATACAAATTATATGAAGAACGTAACCTCGGATAAATACGGAGTTGTTATTGAATCCGATGATCCTCAATTTGATGAGAACAAGGTAACTGAATTTCTCAAGTCGTTGGGTGGAAAGAGCATTGAGCTGATTCATAATCCCGAGCCGAAGATATTGAAAGCCTTTGAGCCGAAGTTTGTTGTCTTTCTAATAATTGTTGCAATAATTACTTCGGCAAGCACGTATGTTACGTTGAACAAATTTATGTATCTGCCGCCGTTCGATTTTATGTTGAACCAGAATAAAGGTTCGGCTCAAGCGGAGAGTACATTCTTCCGTGATAAGCGCGAAATGCGTGAGCCGGCTAAAGGCACTGTTGCGCGCGGGTTTATTCCTTATGCCTTTAATGACCCAGCTGATACTACAGAGTTTTATTCCGATCCTTTGCTTCCGACTAAAAAAGTATTGAAGCTCGGGCAGAGGAAGTTCTTAACATTCTGCAGCCCGTGTCATGGAAATTATGCCGACGGTAACAGCAGGCTTCGCGGATTCTTTCCTCCGGGACCAACGCTTCATTCGGCAAAAGTTATCGGCTATAGCGACGGACAAATTTACAATATAATTACAAACGGAATGCAGGGTATAATGCCGTCTTATGCATATCAAACAACAAGAGATGAGAGGTGGGCGATAGTTAATTACATAAGAGTTTTGCAGAGAGCGCAGAATCCAAAGCCAAGCGACTTTTCTGCAATAAGTGAATTAATCAAGGAGTCTGGCAATGCCTCAAACTGAATCTACTTTACCAGCCGGTCAGGTAAGTATGGAGCTTGCTCAAAGTGCAGGCTACACTAAAAAGGAATTGCCTAATAGTCTTAGCGCCTGGGGTTATGCTTTATTAATTGCAGGAGTCATTTTAAGCGTCATCAGTTTTATGATTGACCCGGCGAGAGCTTCATTCGGATACCTTACTGCATACATTTTCCTTCTGTGCATTAGTGTCGGCTCATTGTTTCTTGTAACAATGGAATACGTTTCCGGTGCAGTCTGGAGCGTGCCATTCAGACGAATTAGCGAGTTGTTTGCAGCCTCGGTCCCGTTTCTTCTTTTGCTAATTATTCCACTTTTCTTCAGCATGAAGCATTTGTTTGCATGGATGAACCCGGAAGTTGTTGCCCATGATAAAGTATGGCAGGCGAGGATGAGCTACTTAAATGTTCCATTCTTTATTATTAGAGATGTGATTATACTTTTGATTTGGTGGGCGTTTTACTTTTTTATTATTCGCAACTCCCGCAAGCAAGATTCGGTTGCAGATCAAAGCCTTACTACTATCAACATAAAGCTTTCGGCTGCATTCATACCAATCTTCGCTTTCACGGTTTCGGTGTTATCTTTTGATTGGCTGATGAGCATGGTGCCGAAGTGGTATTCAACAATATTTGGTGTGTATATTTTTGCCGATGCGGCGTGGGTGGGATTTGCTGTTGTTACACTCGCATCCGTGCTGCTTAATGAAAAAGGCTATCTTAGCCCGAAAATAAAGAATGACCATTATTACAGTCTCGGTACCTGGATGTTTGCCTTCACTGTTTTCTGGGCATATATCGCTTTCTCACAGTATATGCTTCAATGGTACGGCAACTTGCCTGAAGAAATAATCTATTACATTAACCGATGGAACGGCGGATGGAAGTATGTTTCGCTGATACTGGTTATTGCACATTTTATTGTGCCGTTCTTATTCCTTGTTCCACGAGGCTCTAAGACAAATCCTAAAATATTGATTTTCGCTTCAATTTGGATTATTGCAACTCAATACCTGGATTCTTACTGGCTTGTAATGCCGAGCATGGTAAACAACGGATTCACGTATACATTCAATCCAATCGATTTTGCATTTCCGATAGCTGCGGTTGGATTGATGATCGTGATTTTTACAACGGCAGCTAAAAAGCACAACCTGCTGCCAATTGGTGATCCAAAGCTGAAACGAAGCTGGGATTTTCATCTCTAATATGGAAAGGCTAAAACTAAGAATATGAGTAATAATGGAAATGGTAAGAAGAATTTATTAGCCGATCTTAAAGAACACCCGGTTAAAATTCTTGCTTTAATTTATCCTTACATTTTAATTATTGGAACCGGCATAGGCATCTTTTATTTGAATAACTTGAACAACATTGGTAATAATATTATTAATCCGACTATTGTTGATTCATCAACAATAGTGCCGGATATACCCTTGATTAAGCCGAGTACGGCTCCTGCCGTAAGTGTATTTACATTAAGTCAGCCCAGCGTAGCTATGGTTGAAAAGGGAAAATCACTTTTTATAACTAACTGCGTTGCATGCCATGGTGCAGATGGAAAAGGCGACGGAGTTGCTGCTGCAGCATTAACTCCAAAGCCCCGCAACTTTACAAGCATGCAGGGATGGATAAACGGTCCAAAGATTTCCGGCATTTATAAAACTCTTTCTGAAGGAATAAAAGGAAGCGCAATGGTAGCATTCAGTACTTTTACACCGGAAGAAAAATTTGCGTTAGCTCAATATATTAGAAAAACTTTTGTCCCTAATCCGCCTCAAGATTCAAAAGATGATTTAACCGATCTTGCAAAAACCTTTAAGCTTTCTCTCGGCGGGCAAAGCACGAGTGATACAACAGCCGGACAAGCAAATCCCGGACAAATTCCAATTAAAGATGCTATGGTTTTAGTTGAGCAGGATGGACAGGCAAGATATCAAAAGGTAATGGAAGTTATGAGGCAGATTGCCGGCGATCCCGGAAGCGGTGCCGGTATTTTTAACAGAGTTGTTGACAACAAAGTGAGAGCTCTTACAATGTTAAGCTCCACGGATGAATGGCATAATAACGAAAAGGTTTTTATTGATCTTATTGTTGATGAGCTTGGACAGGATGGATTTAACTACAAGGTACATTGGCTTTCAAGCTCGGACTGGGATACCTTTTATAATTATATGAATAGTTTGTTTTAATGGTTTAGCAAATGAAAACGGTAACCGGGGCATTGGTTTCGATTATTTTCCTTTTAAGCTTAAATTCCGGAATTGCAAAAGACCTGGAATCAAAAGTCGGCGTGGTTGAAAAGCTGGGAGGTAAAATTCCTCTTAATGCAGTTTTTTATGATTCTCAAGGTAAGGAAGTAAGGCTTGGAGATTTAATTACGAAACCTACGGTAATTGATCTTGCATATTACAGGTGCAATGGAATCTGCACGCCGATTATGACAGACGTTGCAGATGTAGTCAATAGAATTGATCTGGTTCCCGGCAAGGATTATAACTTAATTACAGTAAGCTTTAACCCGGAAGAGCTGACTAAAGACGCAGCGTTAAAGAAATCCCAGATAATGAATCTGCTTAAGACAAGTATCCCGGATTCTGCCTGGAGATTTTTAACCGGAGACAGCGCTAATATAAGTGAGTTGACCAAAGCAGTAGGATTTAATTACGATTATAAGAACGGCGTCTTTATTCATACAGGCGTTCTGGTTTTTGTTTCTAAGGAAGGAAAGATTTGCCGTTATATTAAACCCGGAGATGCCGACTCGGGAATTGATGCAGGGGCTCTCAGGATTCTTCCGGTAAGCTTTAAGATGGCAATACTTGATGCCTCTAAAAATCAGGCAATACCCGTGGTAGATAATGAGCCCGAATATTGTTTTGACGGCAAACAGCCAAAGGATAAAGCTATGGTAGATAGCTGGTTTGAATATTCAGGCGCCGGAATTTTAGTAATGGTTGCGGCGTTATTTGTTTTTGTTGTTCTAAAGCCAAGGAAGGTTGACGGAACTACGAAAAATCTTAAGTCTTAATCGTGCTCTTAATCTTATTCGAACTAGATCCGATTAAGATTAAGAAAGACGCGAGAATAATAAAATAAACAATTCATTGTTTTGCGGATATTTAATAGATAATTGAAAACTATAATAAAAATATTTCTTATTCTAATTCTAATATCATTAAGCGTATTTGCTGAAAGTGGCAAAGAGAAGTATGACGACGTTGTTGTCCACACCGGGAAATATATCCCGCTGAATCTTTCCTTTACTGATTCGAATGGCAAAATAATTCAATTAAAAAAAATAATTAATAAGCCGACGGTAATTGATTTTGGCTACTACCGGTGCACCGGAATTTGCACGCCGCTTATGACTGAGATAGCGGACGTAATCGATAAGGTCAATTTAACTCCGGGAAAGGATTACAACATTTTATCCGTCAGCATTGATAAGAATGAAACCCCTGCAATTGCGGCGGAAAAGAAGAATGAGTTGATTGGTCTTGTTGAAAGAAAAATTTCTCCT
>JAJYIL010000137.1 GCA_021790055.1 Bacteroidota bacterium | reverse complement strand
ATTCTTTAACTTCTAAAATATCTTTAAATCATTCATAAATTTCATAAAATTTTTCCTTCACAGAAACACTTAAAATGATCAAAAATCACAAGTTATATTCCGCAGATATTACTCTAAACTTCGAAGATGTTAGACAGAACTTCGAAGATGTCAGACAAAACTTCGAAGACTTCAGACAGAACTTCGAAAACTTCAGACACGGTTTCGAAGATTCCAGACAAAACTTCGAAGACTTCAGACAGAACTTCGAAAACTTCAGACACGGTTTCGAAGATTCCAGACAAAACTTCGAAGACCTTCGCCAGAACATTGAAGATATTGGACAGAACTTCGAAGATGTTCGCCGCAGCTTCGGGGATACTAAACACAACTTCGAAGATACCTGCCGTAACTTCGAAGATATTAGACATTATTTCGAAGAATCATGACTTAACTTCGAGGAAAATGGAGGAAGGTGAGTTTTGTTTAATAATGCCAAATTTGCCTAACCTGGTTTAATAGCACACCCACATAATCCTTTATGGTTATTGTTTCAGACTTTGTAAGCCTAAATCAAACAGTCTTAAAAACATCCACGCTTTTACCGGCACAATGACGCATTTCACCGATTTAAATTTAGAACGCTTATTTCTTTTGGTTATTTTTGCCATTCGAAAGTATGACTAACTATTTGGAAAATGGCAATAAAAAATACAGGTAACGTAAAAAGCAAGCCGAAGATAACATCCCTTTTAAAGCCCTACACTGGGATGATTTTATTATTGGTATTCTTTGCATTGCTGGGCAACGGGATGAATCTCTTTATCCCCAAAATAATTTCTTATGGAATAGATTCTTTTACCGGTGGGAATTATGTCTTTAAAACAGTCGCCTTCGAGTTTACAGGCGCAGCTATTATAATTTTTATTTTCACCTATCTTCAAAGTATAGTTCAGACTTACACATCCGAAAAGGTTGCACGGGACTTAAGAAAAAAGCTTGCGGATAAAATTTCCCGCCAGAGCTATTCATTTATTATCGATTCTAATCCTTCAAAGCTTCTTACAAACCTGACTTCGGATATTGATTCGGTAAAGATGTTTGTCTCGCAGGCGGTTTCTTCAATTGCATCGTCTCTTTTTATTATTGTCGGAACTAGCATCCTTCTGCTTATGATAGATTGGAAACTTGCATTAACAGTCATCGCAATTATTCCTATAATCGGAGTTACATTTTTTGCAGTACTTAAAAAGGTGCGGGTATTATTTAAGAAGAGCAGGGAAGTAATTGACTGGCTGAACAAAGTAATAAGCGAAAGCATACTCGGCGCCGCAATTATACGCGTGGTCAATTCACAGCAATCGGAGTACAAAAAATTTCTTGAAGCAAACAGCGAAGCAAGGGGTATCGGCATCTCGATACTAACTTTGTTTGCAACATTAATTCCTATTATTACTTTTGTTTCGAACCTTGCGACACTTTCTATTCTTGCTTTAGGCGGGCCCTTTGTAATTACCGGCAGCATGACGCTCGGTAACTTTGCCGCGTTCAACAGCTATGTTTCAATTTTGATTTTCCCGATTATCGTTATCGGATTTATGAGCAACGTTATCGCCATGGCAACTGCATCTTATCAAAGGATAGATCTTGTTTTAAAAGCGCCGGATCCTGTTGAAGCAGGAACAAACGTTGAGCAGCTTCAAGGCAACATTGAGCTTGATAATATTTCCGTTCTGTATAATGAAAAGCCTGCGCTTAAAAATGTTTCAATCTCAATCAGCGGAGGTACAAGGACTGCGATTATTGGTCCAACCGCAGCGGGCAAAAGTCAGCTTCTCTATCTGTTGACGGGGCTAATTAAACCAAATTCCGGTTCAATAAAATTTGACGGAAGAGATATTCAAGATTATAAAAAAGATTCTTTCCACAGCCAGATAGGATTTGTTTTCCAGGACAGCATAATCTTCAATTTAACTTTGCGCGAGAATATTGCTTTCAGCAGCAGAGTTACGGATGAATCGCTTGCAAAGGCAATTGAAACTGCCGAGCTAAAAGATTTTGTTGACTCGCTTCCGCAAAGGTTGGATACAATCGTTTCAGAGCGCGGTACAAGCTTATCCGGCGGGCAAAAGCAGCGTATTATGCTTGCAAGAGCTCTGGCTCTAAATCCTAAAATTTTACTGCTGGATGAATTTACTGCTCGTGTCGATTATAAAACGGAGCAGATAATTTTATCCAACATTCTGAATAATTACCCCGGCATAACGCTGATTTCGGTAACACAAAATATAGCCCCGGTTGAAAGCTATGAGCAGATAGTCCTTATTATGGAGGGAGAAGTAATTGCAACTGGAAAGCATAATGAATTAATCGAAAGCTGCCCGGAGTATATTCAGATTTATAATTCACAAAGAAGCACGAGCCGTTATGAACTACAATCTTAATTCACTTTTGGAGAATGCCGATAGAAGGCAGTCGACTTTTGCTTCGATTAAAAATTTGTTCATTCATGTAGTCGAAGAGAAAAGTATACTTATTAAGGCGTTCATCGCAATGTTTATTTCTGCCGGGCTTTCTCTCTTAAGTCCGATAATTATCGGTCATGTTATCGACAAATATATTCAGACTAAAGTGTACGGCGGCGTGTTAATCTTCAGCGGTATACTTCTTACAATGTATATTACTAACCTCGGAGCCGGTTACGTTCAAACAAAGCTTATGGGAACTGTTGGACAGAATATGCTGTTCAATCTGCGGAGCGTAGTTTTCAATAAGCTGCAGTCGCTGCCGCTCGATTTTTTTAACCAGAATAAAGCCGGCGATTTGATATCAAGGATTAATAACGACACGGATAAGATAAATCAATTCTTCTCGCAGTCGCTTATGCAGTTTGTCCGCTTTATACTTGTAATGATTGGCGCTGCTGTATTTTTGTTGTCGATAAATCTTCCGCTTGGTGCTGCCGCACTTTCACCCGCAATTTTAATATGGCTGTTTACTAAAGTAATCTCTCCCTGGATAAAGAGAAAGAACGCAGTGAGTCTGCAGAGCATTGGAAGCCTTAGCTCGGCGGTGCAGGAGAGCCTGACTAATTTCAAAGTAATTGTCGCTTTCAATAGGCGGGATTACTTTCGTGATAAATTTAAAGAAGCTAACATGAATACATATTCGACGGCAATTGCGGCAGGTGTTGCAAATAACTTTCTTATGCCTGTTTACAGCTTCTTTTCAAACATCGGGCAAATGATTGTGCTTACCTTCGGAATCTATCTTATTGCACGAGGAGATTTCTCCATAGGTCTTTTGATAAGCTTTCTTGCTTACATAACGAGCTTTTACAATCCGCTTAGACAGCTTGCCGCACTCTGGGCAAACTTCCAGGTTGCGCTTGCCGGCTGGGATAGGATTGCTCTGATAATGAACCTTGAAAATGATATGCCGGTAGTTGATGATGCAAGCCTTCACAACGCCGATTCAACTTACATTGTTTCTTTTAAGAATGTTTCTTTTGCTTATCCCGACGGCGCTGATGTCCTGCATAATATAAATTTTAATCTTCAAAGAGGGAAGACTTATGCTTTCGTAGGACCGACCGGCGGAGGAAAAACTACAACTGCTTCCTTAATTGCAAGGCTGTATGATCCGACAAAAGGAATTATTCTTCTAGACGGGAAAGATATTCGGAGTTACTCGCCTGAAGAAAGGACTTCTAAAATAGGATTCATTCTGCAGGAACCATTCTTATTTACCGGCAGCGTAAGGGATAACATTTTATACGGCAATAATAATTATAAAGATTTTATGAATGGCAAGCTGCATGAAGAGCTTGTCAATTCCGGTTTGCAAAGCTTAATTGAACGCTTTGAATCTGGATTAGATACAAAAGTACAGACAACAGGCGAGGGAATAAGTCTCGGACAGAAACAGTTGATTGCTTTTGTAAGAACCATTCTTCGTAAACCGGATTTACTTATTCTTGACGAAGCAACAGCAAACATCGATACGGTGACTGAAAGGCTGCTCGAGGATATTTTGCAGAAGCTTCCTCCAACAAGCACAAAGGTAATTATTGCGCACCGGTTAAATACGATCGAAAATGCGGATGAGATTTATTTTGTCAACGCAGGCGAGGTTACTCCCGCTGGCTCACTTAATGATGCCGTGAATATGCTGCTTCACGGAAAAAGAATTAGTTGAAGCTTTTGTAATGATTATAAAATTATCTTTAATCACTTACACATGGTACGGCAAAAATGAATTTACTCCCTTTTCCAACTTCACTCTCCACTCTAAGCTTACCATCTTGAGCCTGCATAAACTCCTTAGATATAGCTAAACCTAGTCCCCAACCCTGCTTAGTTTTAGTTCCGACCTGCATAAATCTTTGGAACAGCCTTTCCTGGTCTTCTATTGATATTCCGGGTCCATTATCAATAATCGAAAATTCGACTTCACTATCCGCTTTCTTAACATCTATCGTTATTATATCTCCGCTTTTAGAATATTTTATTGCGTTATTTAGAATATTGATGAAGACAAACACCAGCTTTTCCACGTCCGCTTTTATATTAGGCAGATTTTCTTCGATATTTGTCTGTAGATCGATATGCTTCTCGGATAGCTGCATCATTAAAGCTGTAGTACCGATGTCGACTATAACGTCGGGCTTAACTGATGAGAATTTCAGTCTTATATTCCCGGTTTCTATTTGTGAAAAGTCCAGCAGCTCATTTATAACTCTTGAAAGCCTTGTGCTTTGCTGCCTTAATGAATTGATTACTTCTCTCTGCTCGCTGTTTAATTCACCCAGTCTCTTATCGTCAAGCAATTTCAAGCTCAGATTGATGGAGGACAGAGGCGTCTTAAGCTCATGAGATACGGTTGCAATTAAGTTAGTCTTGGCTGTATCTCTTTCCTGGAAGCGGGTAATATTCTTGAGCATACAAATGTATCCGAATAGATTATTTTTCTTATTCGAAGATTTTATATCCACAACGATATTCTCGACGGAGAAATATTCTTCCTTCGCGTTAACAGCTATCTTGATTGGCTGAATATCCTGCCTGCCGCTGCCGTCCGGCGACATAACATTAGAGATCATTGTTCTTATCAAGTCGTTTCTTGCAGCAACATCGGGTGCATACTTGTTTAAGACATCTTCTTCTTTCAAGCCGGTCAACTTCAAAGTAGAATTGTTAATAACGATTATTTTTTTGTTTTCATCGAGAATTAGAACGGCATCCTGCAGGTTTTGAACAATTGCGTCCATCCTTTTCTTTTCAAATAAAATTTTATCGAGATTAGTTTCTTCATACTCTTTAAGTCTCTGTACCATTACGTTGAATGCTCGTGCTAATTCTCCCATTTCGTCGTTAGATGATATATTTAGTTTCTGGTCGTAGTCTCTATCCGAGATAGCTTTAATCTTATTGGTTAGCTCTGTAATCGGGCTAACAATTTTACCTGGAAAACTAAATACAAAAAATAAAGTCAACAGAACGCTTATCGATGCCACTACAGCCATGTATATTGTTATATTCTCTGCCGTGCTTTCAGCCTCACTGTTGCGCCGCAAGATTGCATTTATGTTTAGCTTGTAAATGTCAAAAATATTTTCTTTGGATTGGTCGTAATAAGTTTTCAACTCTGTCAGGTTTGAAGAGTTCGGTGTGTAATTATCTTTCTGGATTCTTATTACGCTAGATAAGAAGGATTTGAAGTTCTGGTTTAGTTCCGCTGCTAATTCCGCTTCGCCTATTTCGGTTATGTTATGCTGTTCAAGGTTTAAATTCTTTTCGAAATCGGAAATGAAAATATTTATTCTTACATCGCCATCCCGGGAAGTATCTGACTTGGAAATATTGTTAAGCTTCTGGATCAGATGCTCGTAAATACCGTCGATATCTTTCTGCATTAACATTGTATAATCAACCGAACGGTAATTATCTTTTATACTTCCCCTCGAGCTTTGTGCAATCTGGTTTATGAATACAATGCCGAGAATGCTTAAAATCAAGATGACGATAAATAATGATGCTACGCCTGTAAATATTTTTGATTTAATTTTTTTCATGGTTTGAAACTATTAAAATGTCTATTCCCGATTTCTCAAGATGCTTTGTTAAATCCTTTAGCAGGTTTCCATATCTCACCTGCTGAAATAAGGTAGTTGAAGGCTCGCCGATTATAATTAACCCGCCTTCTTTGGATACGGCAAAATCCATAATTGCCTTTGCTTTGTCTTTATTATTCAGCTCGACAACCTCAGCGCCGAGCTCCGTTGCCAATTTAAAATTATTTATAAGTAATCGTTGGTCTTTCGGATTTATGTTTGCCAATGATTCTTTCGGCGTCTGTACGTAAACTACGAACCATTTTGAATTAAAAAAAGAGGCAAACCTCGACGAGCGGCGTATTAGTTTTGCTGCAGAGATTCCATTTGAGCTGATACATGTAATTAGTGAGCCAAGCTTTCCTCTTTGTGGGGAAGGAATTTCTCTTACAATCTTTCTTTCTACCTGGCGTGAGACTTCTTTTAACGCAAGATCCCGCAGTTGAAGGAGCTTATCTTTCTGAAAAAAATTTTGAAGCGCTGTAGATACCTTTGCCTTGTCGTAGATTTTCCCTTCGTTCAATCTATCAATGAGCTCTTCGATCGTCAAATCAACATTTACAACCTCGTCTGCCGTCTGGATAATTTTATCGGGCACGCGCTCCTTTATTTCAACTCCCGTTATCTTTTCAACTTCGGATTTTATGCTTTCGATATGCTGGATGTTAACTGTTGTAATTACGTTTATATTGTTATCAAGAATTTCGACAACGTCCTGCCACCTTTTTTCATTTCTTGAACCGGGAACATTTGTGTGCGCCAATTCATCAACCAGCACGACCTGCGGCTTCTGAAGAAGTATTGCATCAATGTCCATCTCATCGAGTTCTTTTCCTTTGTAAAAGATTCTTTTCCTTCGGATCGCCGGCAAGCCTTCGAGCAGCTTAGTTGTTTCTTTCCTTCCATGAGTTTCAACGAAGCCTATGAAAACATTTATGTTATCTTTAACAAGCTCGTGTCCTTCAAGCAGCATGCGGTAAGTTTTACCAACACCGGCAGCAAGCCCTAAATAAATCTTAAGCTTCCCGCGGTTGGAAGCTTTAATCATCTCCAGAAATCTTCCGGCAGATGACGATATGGAAATTTCAGAATCCATAGGCTAAAAAGTTATCATGTTACTTATCTATCTTAATCCTAATCGTAATCTTGCTCTTAATCGGATTATAAATTCGATTAAGATTATGAGTAAGAGCAAGATTAAGCTTTGTCTGCGGTACATTAGCTAACAATAAAAAGTTTTTATGCTCAAATATTAATTCTTTTTAGTCAATTTATCCAAAGCCAAATTCAATTTTAAAACATTTACCCGCTCAGGTCCGAATAAACCGAGCAATGGTTTTCCGATGTGTTTTTCAACTAGCTTTTTCAATTCGTCCTGACTTATTCCACGCGCCTTTGCAACTCTTGGTATTTGAACAAGCGCGCCTTGAACTGAGATATCAGGATCAATGCCGCTGCCCGATGCTGTAACTAAA